>CAZWGK010000063.1:0-2717 GCA_964633685.1 uncultured Bdellovibrionales bacterium
GTTTTTGGCTCTTCTTTTGCCACTTTTACAGTCTCAGGTTGTGGGGGTGGCTCGATATTCTTTTTAATTACTGGCTCTGATCTTGGCGGTGGCGTAATGACGGTTTTTGTTTCAACAGGCTTAGAAACACTCTCGGCCTTGATAGACTCATCTATTGAGCGAATACCTACAAATTCATTCAACAAAGTAAATAAACTTGGCCAATTAAAGGGCTTTGCTTGGGCATGGCTACAACCTGCATCCATACACTTTTTAATTTCACTAGCTAAGGCGTTAGCTGTAATAGCTATAATAGGTTTAGTAAATCCTTGCTCTCTTAGTTTCTTAGTCGCGTCATAGCCACTAAGAATAGGCATCTGCATGTCCATCATTATGAGATCTGGAGAATCGGCAAGCGCCTTACTTACTGCATCTTTTCCATTATCGACAAAAATAACTTCTGCGCCTGCTCTCTTTAGATAGTGCTCAAGAACTCTTCTACTATCAGGATTATCTTCAGCCACCAAGATGCGACCACTGAGCTTAATCTTTTCAAAGTTGCTAGAATTAATCTTACTCTCACGAGCTCTAGCTATCTCAGTTGGAGATACAACAGGAACTCCTTCAAGAGCGCCTGTCTTGATAGTTACCTTAAATGAACTGCCCATGCCGAGAATACTATCCACTGCGATAGTTCCACCCAACATCTCAGCAAGCTGGAGTGATATAGTTAATCCTAGGCCAGTGCCTCCGAATCTTCTCGTTACCTCAGTATCGCCCTGCATGAAAGCCTGGAATAATCGGTCTTTTGCTTCCGGGGTCATACCCATTCCAGTATCAATGACCTGAAACTGCATGGTCTCTTCAGTGCGATCACAACTGACTACTACTCGCACACTACCCCGCTGAGTAAACTTAATTGCATTACCCACAAGATTTAAAATTATCTGTTTGAGCCTCATCGGATCGGTAATAATTCGCTCCGGAATGTCATCTAAAGCTTCAACGCTCAGATTCAAGCCTTTCTGCTCAGCCCGAATTAACATCAGCGCTCGGATATCATGCAGTAAATCAACAGGTGAAGTAGATTGAGGAGCGATATCCAATTTACCAGCCTCAATTTTTGATAGATCCAGAATATCATTAATTAATTCAATAAGGTGGTCTCCGTTACGCATGATGGTTGCCACGGCTTCTTTATGAGTGACATCACTCGGATACATATCCATCAGTCTCTGAGCGAATCCTAACATGCCTGTTAGTGGCGTTCTTAACTCATGACTCATTTTTGCTAGGAATTCTGATTTAAAATTACTACTGCGCTCGAGCTCTTTCTTCTGTTCCTCAAGAAGACCTCTAGCCTCACTGAGCTCAAAGTTTGAAACAGCCAGCGATACGGCGTTTTCTTGCATGGTTGCCAAGGTCTGAGTGAGTTTGGCCATGACTCCTACCTGCGCTAATACCTCTTCAGATATGAGAGGATACATTACACAACCCAGCGCTCCGACACCGAATGCGCCTGATCGTACTTTAGCACGGCTCTGCTCATCACAAAGAACAAGACACGGAATTGCTTCTAGAGCTCTATCGCTCTTAAAATTGGCTACAAACTCAATAGCTCCTCCACCCACTACTTCTGCACCGACTATTACAACATCAGGCATTTTCGATCTTGCTCTTAAGAGACCCTCATCAAGACTCGTAGCAAGGACTACATCTAATCCAGAGTTTGCCAAGCAATCTTTTAATGCTGTGACACGGTCCTCTATAGACTCACAGACCAATACACGACCTTTAAGCTTCTTTTTCTCAGCTTCTGGATCGAAGTTAGGATCAAGCAATTGACGAGCAAAATTATTAAGACCATCTTTTGATAGACTAGCTTTTGCTATGCAGAGATTTTTATAAGGTATCTGAATTCCTTCGAGTGCTGGTTCATGAAAGTCATCACAAACAACAATTACAGATGTAGTTGCAGAACCGCTCACATTCTCCATAAGAGATAGAAATTCACCACAACTCTCACCATCAAAAACCGATTCAATTACTACAAGCTCTATTCCGCCTGCCTTTACTATTTTTAAAGCCTCTAATGATGCACCAGCTACTCTTACATCGTAGCCCAAATCAGCAAATCCGTTTTGAAGTAATTCTCTTAATGACTGCTTATTCGATAGAACCAGGACTTTCCGCCCAGATGCAATCCAAGAGGATTCACCACCCACTATGGCAGCGCCAGAGTCATTGCGCACCTCGACTGTCTCATTCGGTGTGAGAGGTTTGTTATCTGATTTGGGTCCCTTCTCTTTCACCATAAAACCTAAACCTGAACTCCCCCTGTAATCGCTTTTCTAATCCGTCTTACTAAAACCCCTGGCGAACTCTTTTTGGATACGAAATCACTGGCGCCCATTTCTAAAAACTTAGTCTCATTTTCTTCTGTCGCATCGCCTGTTAACATAATCACTGGGATCCGTTTAGTATCGGCACCCTGCTTGATACGCGATAAGAACTCCTCGCCATTCATGATGTTCATAGTCAGGTCACATAGAACAATGTCGGGTAGAAAATCTTTAACCCGGTCTAAGCCAACCTGCCCATTTTCAGCCTCTTGTACTTGAAACTTCTCCTTCTCAAGGACAACTTTCAGTAGCTTTCGCACATGCGGGCTATCATCTATCAATAACACTTTAGTCTGCTGCGGAGCGGCTGTAGTGGCTTGGGATGTTTGGGAACTA
>CAZWGK010000063.1:2730-2974 GCA_964633685.1 uncultured Bdellovibrionales bacterium
TGATACATCGCGCCGAACTTTAGCATCAAGGCTTAGGTACCCCTTTATTTCATCTAAAGTGGTTAAGCCCTGGCGAAGTTTATTGGCCGCAGCTTCATCAAGTGATTGATATCCGTTTTGTCGGGCAGCAATTACGATATCGTCGATCGAAGCGCCCTGAATAATTAATCTTGAAATGTCCTGGGTAATTTCCAAGTAAGAGTAAATTCCGATACGGCCCTTGTATCCTGTTTGGAAACAGCGA
>CAZWGK010000063.1:2984-12537 GCA_964633685.1 uncultured Bdellovibrionales bacterium
GGCAGGGTCCATCTTGTAAGCCGAAATAAAATCTTTAAAAGGCTCTAATTCGGCCTCTGTGGCGACTTGAGCGCAATTTGAACAGACTTTTCGAATCAGTCGTTGCGCCAAGATTCCCGCTAATGTTTGAGATACTACGAACGGATCTGCTCCTAAGTTGTTAATTCTGGTAATCGCATTTGGAGCATCATTAGTATGCAGCGTTGATAAGACTAAGTGTCCAGTAAGGGCCGCTTGAAGGGCAATGTTAATTGTCTCTTGATCTCTTATCTCACCGATCATGATGACATCTGGATCTTGGCGTAGAATCGAACGGAGAGCTGAGCCGAAAGTTACATCAATTGCACGATTTAATTGAATCTGATTGACACCGTCAAATTTGTATTCGATAGGATCTTCAACTGTAGTGATATTCTTTTTGCCGTCTCTTATTTGATTGATGGCGGTATATAGAGTAGTTGTTTTTCCGGAGCCGGTTGGGCCGGTTACAAGAAGTAATTTGGAGTGACTTGTGAGAAGTTGGCGAAGCTTAAACTCTAGAGTTTGAGGTAGCCCCAAGTCGACAAACTTTAATTTATCGTAGTCATTTCGTAGAATTCTGAGCACAATCTTCTCACCAAACGAGGTCGGAATGGTAGAGACACGCATGTCAACGTTATTGGTACCCATCTTAACGCCGAGGCGTCCATCTTGAGGGCGACGGCGTTCAGATACGTCCATAGTGGCGAGAACTTTAATTCTTGATGTGAGATACGGCTGCAATCTCTTTGGAATTTCAATTACTTTTTGCATCGTACCGTCAATTCGGAATCGCACGTCTACGACGCTCTTAGTGGGTTCGATGTGAATATCACTGGCTGCGACACTGATGGCATCGACAAGAATTTCGTTAACTAATTTTACAATCGGGGCAACATCTTGGCTATTAAACTCTTCCTCTTGCTCCTCTTTTTTGCCGCCACCACGGATTAATTCTATTTCGCCGTAATCCTCAGCACCTGCCTCCTTTAAAGCTTCATTTAGAGAGCTGGTCCAATATCTTTCAATTATGTCCAAGATTGCAGATTCTTTAGCAATCATCGGTTTGATTGAGCTGGATATCGTAAATTCAATTGCTTGAAGAGAATCTAAATTTAGGGGGTTAGCACAGGCTACCAGAACTCCTGCTGGGGTTTTTCGTATTGGAACGAATCGATGGTGGCGGCAGAAGTTAACATCTAAGGTAGACTTAAAATCACCTACCTCTATTGTTTCTTGAACTTTATCATCTTCTAGATCAATAAACTCAATCGCTAATTTCTGAGAAATAAAGCGAATAGCGAGGTCTTCGTCAACGAGTCCCTTACTTGCTAAATGCGCAAGAATCCCCTTCCCGCCGGTGACGAGTTCAGATGGTTCTGGAATTGATTCGAGCAATCCATTCTTATGAAGGAATCGCACGAGTGGATCTATCGCTTTCACTTCGATCCTAATATTTAAATTACTAACAAAAAGTCCTAGTTCCCTTAGAGGGAATCGGCATTTTTCGGAGCCACCTGGAGGGTTAATTTATTCAGAGTCGGTATAAGAGACTCCCCCGGGATGGAAAGAGAATCCTGTCTCTGAGAAAAGGGCAGTGTTATCAAATGCTTGGCTTGGGAAATATGTATTTAAATCTCGCACAGCTCTTATAAAACTTGAATAATCTCCATCAGATACGGCTGGAGGTAAGGCCAAAAAGGAGCGGAAAGGAGTAAAGTCATCCTCTAGCTCGGCAAAAACCTCTCGCCTTTCGCGCTCTGCTTCAACTCCCATCATAGCTGGCACTGCAGAGGCATCGAGATAAAAAGAATAAAGTAAGTTTGCTACGAAAAATAAAATTAAAAGGGTAAACCATGTAGAGCCAAATATTCGAACTCGCTTAAGAGAGAAAGGCTCGACCTCTTCAGCTTTTTTTAAGGCAAGGTTAAGTCCACTCTCTTCATTCTCGCTGCCAAAAGACTCAAGAGTCTCTGAGACCATAGAGCTATACTTAGAAGAATCCTTGAGCTCTAATTTACGAACTGGCCCTTCGCTATC
The DNA here is from genome assembly GCA_964633685.1 of uncultured Bdellovibrionales bacterium. Taxonomy (GTDB): domain Bacteria; phylum Bdellovibrionota_C; class UBA2361; order UBA2361; family J135; genus JAWXBT01. The sequence continues at coordinate 5,043 of CAZWGK010000063.1, forward strand.
TTGGGAATCTAATACGATGTCTTCTGATGTATTTTTATCTTTATCTTCACTCATCTAACACCGTTTTTTGAATCACCTGTTCAAGGATTTCGCCGCTGATTTCAGTGTAGCGAAATATCTTCTGCCCGAGATCGTGGCTTACTTCAAATCGTAGCTGATCTCTTGCTTGGCCTAGTCGTGATGGCTGATTAATTCTTATGAGGTAATTTAGCCTCACCCCTTTACCCAAAATAACCTCAGTCAAAGGCTTAGGGAGAGTGCCGGGCCCGACTATATTTTTCATAAGATATTTTTTGAACGGCTTGGGAGAGCTCATCTCTGAATAGGCAGCCGATTTGATAATATCATAAAAGTCTGAGGCCTGCTTGTCATAATCGATTTGAGCTGCCTTGCTGAGATTTCCTGAGAGAGTATTTATCGACAGAATCACAAAGACCGTCAGACACAATAGTTCTAGTGGAGAGACAAGAAATCCCTCAATTTTTTTTGTGAAACTTTTTTTTAGGGATGCAAAATCCATATTTCTAGTTTATCTAACCGCTGGCAGCTATAATCCCATTTACCCAGCTTTAACGCACTACCTGAATTGCTTGCCTGAGCCTGTAGGTCAAATCCACCGGACCGGTGTAGCCTGCGGCTGGGACGATCGTAGAGCTGTCAGCGGCAGGAGAGCTACTGCTGCTACCCACAGCACTAGCTGTTCCGAGAGATAATCCTAGAGCTTCTCCCGAGGTATCATAATAAACCTTTCCTGTCATAATTAACTTTTTGGCGTAAAATCCCCCATAACTAGCGGGATAAAAAATATCAGAGGAGCTGCCCGTTTGCCCGAAATATAAAAGTCCGTTTGGGACATACATAAAGGCTTTGATTGGATGTTTATTTGCTACCCACACAAACCACTGCCACCCATTTGAGGTCCAACCGCTACCCTGAAAGCCTGTTGTAACCATGACATTCATTTTTAATCTTGTCGGTCGACCATCATTAGAAGAGGCCTGAGATACATCAGACGAACCATTTCTAAACCATGATATATCCTTATTATCATTTGGTCTAGGATTGACTATATTCCAAAACCAAAGTCGAACTGTCCCAGAGCCAGGATTAGCACGTATATACTCATTTTCGCCTATTACAGCGGTTGTATTTCTAGCATCGAAATCGAGTGTTTGGATGTAATAGTCATCATTAGAGGTTAAAATAATCTTTCCTCCAATATTATCTTTTTTTCTCAGCTGAAGAGACCGCCAACATTTACCGTTTGCTGTAGTGAGGGTTCGAGTCTCACCATCGGCCTTAAAATCGCCCTGATCGGTAGGACAAAAACTTGCAAAGCTTTTTAGCGTGCTTCCATTAAAATAACTACTGAAGGCATTACCACCCACACACCCAGTGGTAGTGCAAATACAACCAGGATCTAAACAATTGTTGGCCGTACCATTACATTGCCACCACGGGGTGGTCAGATTTGCACACGCTTTCCCGTAGGTGCTCATAGCCTCATTATAATTGACCCCCCATGAACCATAAATCATAGTTGGACCAGAGCCGCCCATAGCATTACTGGTTGCAGGGGAGCCTGCATTACATTTAGCCGACCGATTAGAACTACTATGTGCTCCAAGGGATGAATCATATGCTTCACACCCCATATCTGAAGGAAACCCGCCATTGTTACCCACAGAATACTCACCATACATTCCGTAGTATCGGAGAGTGGACGCTACCGGCCTCACTGGCACCCCCTCTAGAATACCGAAGAGGTGCGGGCCGCTATCAACTCCTGCCATCGCATCTACTCGCCAGACTGGTGTGTAGTCAGTGGTTGGTTTAGGTAGAGTATCTCCTGCTGGCGTAACAGGAATTGCGTCGATCAAAGTTACTCTTACTTTCACACCAGAGAAATTTATTTCACTTAAAGCTCCAATCAAATCTAACCCCGTATTTGTTGTGGGATCTACTGATGCTGGAAAATTTTCGTAACCGAATACATCAGGCTCATTTGATAGAAGAGCCACATCTGAAGTTCCGACGATGGTCAAATTGCTGGCTATTTGAGCTGCAGAGACATCGTTAGAGCCGTATAGTGGAGAAGCCTCTCTTTGGAAATTATTATAAAAATTCTCCTTACCAAATAAGTATGCAAACTTATGCGAATTATCTCGCATGAATGCCACTGCTTTATTTAATGCATCCTCAACTGTTGCGTGACTTACCGAGGAAACCCGAGATGCTGCTATAATAGTGGATTCAACCCCCACCCGCTTTAAGGCCTCTCTAACAACAAATGCAGTCAGTGCCATCAGCATTAAGGCAACTACTAGGGCGTATCCAGAATCACGACGATAACTTTTCATACTCGAAACTACTCCTTGAGAGGAGTTAACGTTATAGTTCTTGTTGCTCGACCGCTATTGCCGGTTTTTACTGGAGTGATTGTTACAACAACTGTCTTAGAGCCGTTAGCATTAGATGTAACCGCCACAGTCCTATTAAAACGCATTCCATTGTAGAGATAATTATTTTCAGTCAAGTTGTTGGCAGAGGTAAGAGTTGCAACATCTTTAATTATGTATTGCTCAAGAAGACTATCTGCTTGCTGAGCTGCTAATAAGTTGCGCTTGTTCATCCAATAGGTTTTCTGACTCTGCACTAGCCCATTAGCATGAGTTAGTAGCACTATTGAAGTAAGCGCCATGGCTACTAGTGCTTCGAATATGGTCAAGCCCTTTTCAGATAGTAAAAGATGCCGCATACTCTTATCGAACTTGGTGAGATAAAACTTACTAATAAAACTGCCTATATCTTACTATTTTAACCAAGGGAGCGCACTGCGACCATATGAAATTATCAGAGATTTCAATAATAGCCCCAGAATCGACCATAAACCTCATCTCAACTGAGACTTCTAGGAATTTTTCCCAAAAAATCCCATATGGCCCTAAAAATCTTGGGAACGGAGAGGCACTCCTAAAGGCTATAACAAGCTGCAGTACAAAGTTTTGCGTTTTGTTAAGAGAGGGCGCTGTTCCAGAGATAGACGGTGCTGCCTTAGAGAAACTTGCTAAACCTCTAATCGCAGGGCAGGCAGCCATGAGCTATTCGGATTATAGAGAATCAAGGAATGGCACCTTGTCGGATTATCCCTTAATCGATTGCCAATTAGGTGGCACGCGCGATGACTTCGACTTCGGACCACTGACTATGATTGATGCACCAAAAGCGAAGGGCATTATTAGCAATCTCTCAAACATTTCTGAACTCCAGGTTGGAGCATGGTATAGTCTGCGCCTCCGACTTAGTCATTCTACTCTTCCCGTACGAATACCTGAATATCTTTACTCCGTTAAGGCTCCAGAGAAGAAGATGGGATACGAGGAGCAGTTTTCTTACGTCGATCCCAAAAACAGAAATAGCCAGATTGAATTTGAAAAAGTGTTTACTGACTATTCTAAGGAGGGTGGATTTTTCTTACCCGAAAGAAAAGATTTATTTAAGCCAAATTTGGCCAATTTCCCAGTAAAAGCCTCAGTTGTAATACCTGTAAGAGATAGGCATAAAACTATCGGCGAAGCGGTAAGAAGCGCACTGTCTCAAAAAACAAATTTCTCTTTTAACGTAATAGTTGTTGATAATCATTCTACCGATGGCACTACCAAGATTCTCGCAGATATCGCTGCCACAGAACCTCGGCTGATTCATATATGTCCAGAAGAGAAAGACCTGCTAATCGGTGGCTGTTGGAATAAGGGGATCGCAGCTAAAGAATGCGGAGCTTTCGCTGTGCAATTAGACTCCGACGATCTCTATATTTCAGAAAATACTCTTCAAAAAATCGTTGATAAATTTGAAGAAGATGGATGCGCCGCAGTTGTGGGCTCCTATAATCTAGTAGATTTTAATTTAAAGGATATTCCACCAGGGCTAATTGATCACAAAGAGTGGACCCAGAGCAATGGTCACAACAATGCTCTTCGGATACACGGGCTTGGTGCACCACGCGCAATAGCAACAGAGATTGCTCGGCAGATTAAATTCGAGAACGTAAGTTACGGCGAAGACTATGCGATGATGTTAGCTATCTGTCGAAATTATAAGCTAGGAAGAATCTATGATTCTTTATATTTGTGCCGAAGATGGGACGGTAATTCCGATGCTAATCTCTCAATCGAGAAGAAAAATAAAAATAATATCTATAAAGACCTTATCAGAACCCGTGAGATTATTGCTCGTAAAAATATGACTAAAGGCGGGAACAATTAGGGTAGGTATTTTAATGAAACATCGACTTATAGAAGTACTGCCTGGTGCACCGGCTAATAGACTCAAAGCCCTCTATAATCAACAGCTCAATAGCTGGCCTCTTTTAAAAAAGGGAGTCATAGAGCTTGGTAGTATAAAAAGGCGCACTATAGATTTAGACGGAGAGCAACTCTTAATACAATTCAATCCGGCTCGAATGGCGAGTGTCGCCGCTAAAGTTGACCAAGCTACTATTAAAGCTCGCCCGTGTTTTTTATGTGCTGAAAATCTGCCTCCCGAACAAGGAGGAATAATACTTGGGCAAGACACCGTCGCCCTGGCCAATCCGATGCCTATATTTGATGAGCACTTCACGCTTACGCACCGCGACCATTGCCGACAAGATATCACCGACAAAACTGGTGAGTTTTTAGCTGTATCAAAAGAGCTCGGGGCTAATTATGCGGTCTTCTTTAACGGAGCGAGAGCTGGGGCGTCAGCTCCAGATCACCATCATCTGCAGTCATGCCCCATCGATTCATTTCCATTAACCAAGGGCCCATTAAAAACCCAAATGGTGAGAGAGCTGCCCGATTTAAAAATCGAAACAGTTATTTTCTGTAAGAATCGGTATCTGTTATTAACCAGCACTAACAAAACTACCCTTGAAAAGCGCTTTACAGAGGTTCTCTCCATCTTCTCAAAAATTCACCCCGATGGGGCCGATTTAATAAATGTCTTATCGCTATACGAAGAGGGCACCTGGCAGATTTTAATAATGCTTAGAGAGAAGCACCGCTCAAGTCACTTTTTCGCGGAAGAGCCAAACAGGCTCATGATAAGCCCGGCAACGGTTGAGATGTCAGGGGTAATAGTTACGGCGAGAGAGAGTGATTTTGAAAAGATTAGCCCGGCGGATATCCGGGCAATCTATGATGAAGTTACGTTGAACACTCTCGCTTTTAACGAAGTGCTCAACGCAATTCAGAATCTCTAAAAAGGAATATCATCATCAGCGAAAGAGATATCTCCTTCCATTGAAGGAGGAGCCTCTGTCATCTGAGGAGCTGGTGCTGCCTTGGATGATTCCTTAGAAACAGTCGTTCCACGACCTGCTCCAGCACCACCGCCCAAGAACTGCACGGTGTTTGCCAAAATCTCGGTAGTATAACGATCCTTACCTTCTTTATCTTGCCACTTTCTAGTCTGAAGCTTGCCTTCAATGAATACCTGGCGACCTTTCTGTAGGTACTGCGAGCTATTCTCAGCGGTCTTGCCGAAAGCTACAACTTGATGCCACTCAGTATGATCTGTCCAATTGCCACTAGCATCTTTACGACGCTCGTTTGTAGCAATTTTTAGAGTGCACACCGGTGTCTGATTGCCGGTATAACGAAGCTCTGGATCAGCCCCCAAATTACCGATCAATATTACTTTATTAACTGCCATATTTTATTTCCCTCACGAAGAGTTTGTTAAGTTCACTATACTGTATCGAGATTATGAAAAGAAAGTTGCTTCTGCAGTTAAAATAACTTTTTTCTGGGTATTTTTAGTCGGAATTTCGGCTATTTAATGATTCTCTCGACTTCGGACTGAATTCGCGGGGCATCCCAACGGTACCGCTCGTCAATTGCTGTTAAAAACGGAACTCTCTTCTCTTGCATGACTCGGTAGAGATCCAAAAGCCCCCTTACACCAAACCTCTCCTCAACGGCTAAAAATATCATAGCCGCATATGCATAATCGTAGGGAGAGCCGTCAAAATGGGATAATTCGGGACCCTTTTCGGCTTTGTACTGAGATAAATTTTTTAATCTCTTAACAATCTCATTTTGATTCAAATCAGAAGAATACGCCGAGGCATACTGCTCAAACCAGGTAGCAAACCCTTCGGCTCTTAATCGATCTACTCCCCGACTGTCTCCAACTAAAACATGCTCAACGCCATGGCCAAACTCATGAAGCAAAACCTGAATCAGGGCAGCCTCAGCTATCGAATTATCTTTATTCTTTTGACCATCACAACCAGCAGCTAATGCTTTGGCTCTGATATATATATGAGCTGACTTGCCATCGCCGACCATCCAGCCAGGATGACATCCATTCAGAATTGAAAGTGGTATTTGCCCTGAGGGGATATGCTCATCAAAAAAAACGATACTCCAGTCCAATTTGAATTTAGAAAAACTAGACGGAAACACCCCACTACTTAAAACCCGCCGAACTATGCGAGCTACCTCCAAAACCGCTCTTTCGGGGGTCCGCACGAAGAATCGCTCTATCTTTCGCTCCCAGCGCAAATCTATGTCGCCGATATCAGAAGATAGCTCTTCTCGCCTTTCACCACCTGAAAGCTCCATATTTTGAGGAAGCACTAGCTCCCTCATTACTGGACTCTGAAAAGGCTTAGGCTCTTCGGCTCTTACTTGTGGGAGCCAAAACAACAAACCTACAGTAATCGCTCGTGCTAGGCTCATTTAAAACTAGAAAGTTTTATCTTTAGTTAGCCCCTTCTTATCTGGCGGCAACATCACTTTTACAGCTTTATCAACACCTAGTAGCACCTTCTCCAAAACCTCAGAGATATGCTTAACGGGTATAAATTCAATCTGTTCCCGTTGCTCTTTCGGAATATCCTCGAGATCTTTTACACAATCTACAGGTATAATTACCTTCTTAATTCCCTGACGTAAGGCCGCTAAGGATTTCTCTTTGACGCCTCCGACTGCCAGAACATTTCCTCGAAGAGTAACTTCACCAGTCATCGCATACTCTCTTGAGATCTTGCGCTCTGAGAGTGCGGAGATCACAGCAGAAGCAATGGTGATTCCAGCCGAAGGACCATCTTTCGGTGTAGCTCCTGATGGGCAGTGAACATGGATATCAAACTTATCGTGAAAATCAGGATCTAAGCCTAACTGCACGGCGTTAGCTCTGGCATAGAAAATAGCAGCCTGAGCGCTCTCCTTCATCACGTCTCCTAACTGTCCAGTAAGAATAAGTGCTCCCTTACCCTTGGCTACCGAAGCTTCAACCAACATGGTCTCACCACCATATATAGTCCAGGCTAAGCCCATGGCGACACCAACTGAATCAATCTTTTCATCGGCATCCGGATCAACTTTAGTTGGTCCTAAGAAATTCTTTACAGCCTCAATCGTGATTGCCTTTGTAAGTGTTTTCTTTTCAGCTCTCTGCCGCGCGACCTTGCGGCAAAGAGATCCGATCTCACGCTCTAGATTTCTAA
>CAZWGK010000064.1:0-10288 GCA_964633685.1 uncultured Bdellovibrionales bacterium
CTGAAATATCGGGGTGCAGATAGCTCCGTATACCGGATCTGGTTTCTGTCCAGCATGAATAGCAATTGTTCCAAAGCCTAAGCCTTCCAAGGAGTCGTGTTTCATAATCCGCCCAATAAAATAGTACTAGAAATTAATCGGGCTGAGCTTACTAGATTTTAAAGCCGTTTGCGACCATCCAGGCATCGTTTAGATGCTTTGAAATATAACGACTTCCGGAGTCCGGAAGGACGGCTACTATGGTTTTACCTGGTCCCACTTTTTTAGCTATTTCAACTGCTATGTGCGCGATTCCACCGCAAGATCCGCCACAGAAAAGGCCTTCCTCTCTCACCATTCGTCTGGCCATGCTGAAGCACTGCTCGTCGTTAACCTGATACATTTCGTCTACGACTGAGAAATCCATGGCGTCGCAAAGGATATCTTCGCCGATTCCCTCAACTTTATATACATGGGCCTCTACTAATTTTTTTGTATAGAAATAATCGTAGTGCACGCTGCCGATAGGGTCTACGCCGATAACCTTCGGAGCATTTTTTTGTTTCTTAAGAAATCTTCCAACGCCAGATACTGTGCCGCCAGTGCCTGTACCAGCTACAAAGTAATCGAATTTGCCCTCTGTTTGTTCCCAGATCTCAGGCCCTGTTAATTTCTCGTGGGCCTCTATGTTTACTGGATTGTGGTACTGATTGACGTAGAATCCTCCCACAGTTTCTTTCGCAATTCTCTTGGCGGTATTTACGTAGTGCTCAGGTGAGTCTCCTGGAACATCTGTCGGCGTAATTACAACTTCCGCTCCAAAAGATTTCATCATGTTTACTTTCTCCTGACTCATTTTGTCAGGCATGGTGAATATGCAGCGGTATCCTTTCACAGCGGCTGCCATAGCTAGACCAAGACCTGTATTCCCGGAGGTGTTCTCAACTATGACCCCACCTTTTTTTAAAAGACCCTTCTTCTCGGCATCTTCAATAATATAGTTGGCCATCCTGTCTTTTATTGAGCCAGCAGGATTAAGAAACTCGCATTTTACTAAGACCGTAGCGGAGTTCGGCGGGACTACCTTATTTAACCTTACAAGGGGAGTGTTCCCGATTGCTTGAAGGATGTTGTCCATGGGACCTGGTTTTAACTGCATTATTATCTCCGGTTTTTGTGAGAATATACCTATCGGCAGGTGGGTTTGGCTATCCGATTCTTAAGTACACCAATCCCAAATTAAAACGGCGTTTATTATAGGTTCAGATTTAACAGTAATAGTGCCGATATCCTACCTGAATGATTAGGATTATCAGACTCAATATATTTCTCTCTCTGTTGTCAGTGTTGATCTTCTCACTCTTGGGGAGTCCGTCTTTATTTGCTCAGAGCAATCCTCCCCCCGCTGTGGATCTCAGGGAGCTTAATAATCAAGAGCTCTACAAAGCTGGTGTAACAATCAAGGCGATAGAGAGGGGAAATAAAATCAAGCGAAAACAGATTCAGGGTATTAAACGTGGTCCTGTTTCTGAGTTTCTGAAAGCGATTCAGGGTGATGGGCGATTAGAGACTTTTATGGGCGTTCTGAATCATCTTATAGAATTTGAATCAGAGGCGTGCGCGGCTTGTTGGTCTACCTTCAGCAAGATAGCTATGGTGGGGAAAGAGGTACAGGGTAAAGCCGAGCGGAAATCGGAGAGGGATGATAATAAATCCAAAAGCAAAGGCAGGGTGGATCCTATCGTGCCCCAAATCAATCCAGCAGCTCCGTCCAGAGAGCTAAGCGTGCGAGTTCCTGATCTTTTTATCAAGTTAAATTCTACGATTAAAGATCCTGAGGAGATTAAAGAAGTCGGGGAGGCATGGCTGGTTTTGATCGATGAGCTTAATCAGAAAAGAAACAGAAAACCAGGAGAATTGGATTATTTATCACAGCTTGCAGATATGATTTATTCATCAATCTCAGGGGACGAGGCCTACCAAGAGGAAGAAGCGGTTTATAGAAATCTGCCCGAATACTTCTAAAAATCGGTGTTTGAGTGTCAATTCCGGTTTTGTTAGACTCCTCATGTGGACATAATAAATATACTTGAAAACGTAAAAAACTCGTCTCAATCTGTGCTTGTTGTGGGATTAGGCATTAGTGGTGTAGCCACTGCAAGAGTGCTGTCTCGTCGCGGACACCAAGTAACTGCAATCGACAAGATGAGCGAGCGTGATGTTATTACTCGAGTCGGGCTAGAGGAGATAGAGTCTTTAAAGAGAGCCGGAGTTCGAATTGAGTTTTCTCAGGATGGTGAATCCGCAGCACCTCTCTTCTCTAAGATCGGTCTAGCAGTCTTATCACCAGGTATTTCACTTGAGTCAGCTATTGTTGGTGCCATAAATAGAAGGCAGATTCCAATCTGCAACGAGTTAGAGTTAGCAGTAGATCTAATCGGGCTACCCACAATTGTTGTTACTGGAAGCAACGGTAAATCAACGACTGTTACCTTGATTAACGAAATGTTGAGAGCCTCTGGGTTGAATGCTCGGTTATGTGGAAATGTTGGCATTCCAGTCATCTCTCTTCTTGATATTGAGGGTGAAAATAAGGACAGCAGTAATATTGGTTCCCATCTGGTAATTGAAGCATCTAGTTATCAACTTGAGACTTGCTACCATTTAAAACCAAATGTGGCCGTATGGTTGAATATCTCTGATAATCACCTTGAGAGACACGGCACCATTGAGCGATATCTAGCGGTAAAATCGAAGATTTTTGCCTTACAAGATAAAACAGATCTCGCCATAGTTAATATTGATGATGAAAGGGCCGCTCAAATTTTAAAAGGAATTAAGGGGCGACTTTTAGGGTTCGGGCGAGACGAGTCCACTCTAAAAAAAATAAGTAAGGATTACGGATTAATAAGTTTTAGCGGTGCCAATGGGACAGATAAGATCCAGATAAAATTAGATAAAGAGATTTCATTTGATCTATCGAAGTTTCCACTTCAGGGTATTCATAATAGGTACGATGCTGCAGCCGCATTACTAGCTGCTATGGGTAGTGGCGCCGACCCCGCATGTTGTCAGTCAGTGATTAATCGGTTTACTGGGCTTCGTCACCGCTATCAACTCGTCGGTGACGTAGAGGGCGTTCGGTTTATAAACGATTCAAAATCTACAACTGTGGCCGCCTCATGTGCTGCCTTAGCTTCAACCTTAGAACAGAATCCTTCGGCCAAAGTGCATCTCATGTTGGGGGGGATGGTTAAGGCTGGTTCTTGGAACCCCCTAATCAATCTGTGTAGGGTAAATTCTACTTCATTACCCCCAATTCTATGTTTTGGTGGTGATGGGCGTATTATCCACAATCACCTTAAATCAGGGGGTATTCCGTCTACCCTTGTGGCCACGCACACTGATGCCTTCCGAGATGTCGCTGCCCGTGCTAAATCTGGTCATATAGTACTTTTTAGCCCAGGCTGCGCGAGCTTCGATGAGTTCCAAAATTTCGAAAAGCGCGGAGATGCCTTTGAGAAGTTGGTGAGGGATCATGCAAACCGCCGTCAAAATGCCATCGGAGATGAGTCTCGGTCAGGATAGTTTTCGAAGAAAGAAGCTGGCCGTATTATCAGATACATATTTTTTGGCTACTGCTCTCATCGTTGTCCTTTTTGGACTTCTGATGGTGTACTCTACTACAACCGTAGTGGCAGAAGAGAAGTTAGGAGACGGCCTGTATTATGTAAAGCGACAGGGGATGGCTGCTGTGGTTGGCCTAGCTCTTCTGTGGCTGGGAGCGAATCTTAATTTTCATAAGATCAAAGCGATATCGAAGTATCTCTTACCTGTCTCCGCAGTTTTGTTGTTACTGGTATTCGTTCCAGGTATTGGCTTAAAGGGTGGTGGCGCTTTGCGCTGGGTAGGATTGGGCCCAATAAGGTTTCAGCCAGTTGAGCTAGTAAAAATATTCATGGTGTTTTTTTTAAGTGGTTATATCGCCCGAAATTACGAGCATTTGGCTGAATTTAAGAGGGGGCTCTTGGTGCCGTTATCTTCATTCGCACTAATTTGGGCGCTTTTATTGGCGCAGCCCGACTTTGGTAGTTCGGCGGTTTTGGGAATTATCGCCATCTCTCTTATTTTTTGTTGTGGAGGCTCAATTAAGCTTCTAGGTGCAGGTGCTTTGGGGTTAGGTTTGTTGGGCGCGAGCTTAATTGTTGTTTCTCCTTACCGAATGAAGCGAATATTTGCGTTTTTAGATCCTTTCAAGGATTCCTCAGGCCAGGGCTACCAACTTATTCAGAGTTTAATAGCAATTGGAAACGGAGGAACCACCGGGGTAGGAATCGGAGAAAGTCAGCAGAAGTTATTCTTTTTGCCTGCAGCTCACAACGATTTTATCTTTGCAGTAATTGGTGAGGAGTTGGGCTTTGTGGGGTGCGTAGTGTTGCTAGCCCTGTTCTGTTTCTTACTGTACCGGGGGCTATTGATAGCAAAAAGATTGGCAAGTAATACATTTTATTTTGCAGCCTCGCTTGGCCTGACTATGCTTCTAACCCTACCAGCATTTCTTAATATGGGGGTTGCTTTGGGGCTACTTCCCACAAAAGGATTGGCTCTGCCGCTAGTCAGCTACGGTGGTTCGAGTCTAATGGCCTCTTTGTTTGTGGTTGGTTTATTATTATCTTTAAATCGAACTGCCGAGCGCTTAGAGAGCCAAGAGAGATAGAAGAGCCAATATGGCGGAGAATCGTTTTTTAATTGCAGCGGGTGGCACGGGTGGGCACATATTCCCAGCAATTCATGTTGCCAAAAGTATTTTGGCGATGGCACCGAATTCAAAAATTATATTTGTGGGTACTGGTCGCCCGTTAGAGGATAAGCTGATTGCTGGTGCCGGATTCGAATTAAGAAAGATAAAGATGGTTGGTGTTTCTGGTAGAGGGCTGAAAGGTATTCTGGAATTTGCGTCTGTAGTACCGAAGGCAATTTTTCTCACATGGAAGTTAATCTCGGATTTCAAGCCTGATCTGGTTTTCGGATTTGGTGGTTATGGCTCTTTTCTGCCGGTAACTCTTGGAGCTCTGAGAGGGATTCCTACTTGGATTCATGAAGCTGAGGCCTCACCGGGATTAGCAAACAAGATACTCGGCATGTACGTCGATAAGATATCAACCGCATTTAATAATATCTCGTTTAATCCTAAAAAGACAATTCATACTGGGCATCCAGTCAGAGAAGATCTTTTAAAGGTAACCAAAAAATCTGGGTTAAGCTCACAACCGAATCTTTTAATAGTTGGTGGATCTCAAGGTGCAAGAAGCCTTGATAATTCGGTTGTGGAGATAGCGCCTCAGTTAGCCGCGTTGAATGTTTCGGTCGTTCACCAGACCCGACCAGAGAATCAGCAAGTTGTGGCATCTGCGCTTGCCAATGCTGGCGTAAAACATGAGGTGACTAGTTTTATCTCAGAAATGGCAAATGCCTACGACACAGCAGATATCATTGTTGCTCGCTCAGGGGCTGGGACTGTAGCTGAGTTATCGGTTGTTAATAGGCCCGCTATACTGGTGCCGTTACCTTCATCTCAAGGGGGTCATCAATTAGTAAATGCGAAATGCCTCGCGGATGCGGGAAAAGGAGTCATAGTAGAAGAAGGCTCAGATTTCGGAGCAAGACTATTAGCTGCAATTAAGAAATATCTAGAACCCTCTTTTTACAGAGAAGTAGTTAATAGACCCGGGCGAGATCAGCCGATTAACTCAGCGGCCGCAGTTGCCAGTGCTGCTCTGGAGATAATCTCAGAGCGAAGGGCTCGGTCATGACTTCAGAAACTTTAGACGAGAGAATCAAGTTGGCGCATGACCAAGCTGTGCTGCGCGGGGAAGACTCTTATATAGACCCTATCTCTGGATACCAAGTTTTTACGGCTGAATATCACAAGAAACGGGGGTATTGCTGTCAGTCTGGTTGTCGCCACTGTCCATATGGCTTTATAAAGAAGCCTGGCTTGGGCCTCTTTAAGAAGAATAAATAAAAACTAAACCGAGTTAATTATATCTTAGCCTTTTCCCATATTTATCTTGCCCTAAAAGTTGGGTTGATTAGAATCTAGGAGCCTATTTTTTTGGAGAGTTTATGAAACGCATTTTGGTAGCAGCATTGTTGGCCTCCTTGGTATCCAATCCCGTGATGGCTGAGGATTTGAAAACTATTTTGGATAAAGTGAGCGCTCTGGCGAGCAAAGGAGAGTACCAGAATGCGCTGAATGAGTTGGCTTGGGCCAAAAAAGAGTTAGAGAAGTTAAGCTCCGATCAGCTAGTAAAATTGCTGCCAGATGAATTGGTAGGATTCAAGGGAGGCAAGGTAGAGAGTAATTCAGCCCTGGGCATTACAAATATTGAACGCAAGTACTCTAAAAATGATTCAACTGTGAATCTCTCAATTACGGGAACAGGTTCTGCGGGCGGATTAGGCGGTTTGGCAGCTTTTGGTCAGATGGCTGCTATGATGGGAGCTCAATCAGGGCAGGATGTTTTTCGGATAAAAGGTTTAACGGCGCAACTTGAAGGGGATCGCCTTCAAATATTTCTATCTAGTGGCTCTATTTTATCACTAGAGCTAACAAGTGGATCTGAAAATCAATTAAAAGCTATGGCTGAGGCTCTGGACCTCACCAAAATTGATAATCATTTAAAGGGTGTTAGTTAAAAAGGTAGTTCTAGGTTAGAATAATACCAGGAACCTTCCCAAGGGCGGCCGGTTATTCGGCCGTTTTTTTTATGAGATCGATTTTATTTTTCCTCATCTTTTTGACCGGTTGTTACGCTGGGCCCGGGCTTACACGGGTCGAGTCTGACGCAATAATCAAGACAACGCGGGACCTTAATCCGTACCCAATTATCGAAGAAAGAGGGCGTGATTTCGGGCAACGGCATATAGCCCCAGTCTTGGATTCGACTCTATCTCCGCTTATTTTGGACGAGGATGAGCAGGACCCCCAGGGGTATAGACAGCGGGCATATGAGGAAAATATGCGCCGCCAAGAAGAGGCTTTAAGAGCCTTAGAGCAAGAAGAGGGGTACTGAGAGTGTTGGTACTTATTTTATTTAATCAATTCACCCTGTTGAAGTTCCTCAAATTAAATGATACCTAAAGAGCCTACTAAAAATCTCCCGCCGGGGTGGTGGAATGGTAGACACAAGGGACTTAAAATCCCTCGGGACTTAAATCCCGTGCCGGTTCAAGTCCGGCTCTCGGCACCAAACCTGAAAGCGCTAATTCATATCCTTTAAGAGTCGCTTCAGCAGCATTTCGCCAGGTGTAGTTACTCAGAATCTTCTCTCTTAGATCGGTTGTAGTAGGCTTCTCTAGTGCTCTCAGAACAGCATCTTTAATACTTTGATAGTTTGCCGCCTCACAGAACTCGGCGTGCCCTCTAAAATACTCATCGGTGTCACCACCTTCTCCCACAACCAAGTTACAACCCATCGCTCCGGCTTCGAGTGAGCTTAAGCCTGTGGTCTCGAACCAGCTTGGTAGTGCATGCACCTTGGCGCGGGTATAAGCTTTGAGGAGCTCTTGTTGGGGCATGAAACTGAGAATCTTTGTTTTCTTGCCGGCGGCTTTTTTGCAATCCTCTAAGTATTCCGAGTGATTTGGGGGCGCTTTTCCGACGATCTCTAATTCAACATCGAGTTCATTGCAGATATTAATTAAGGCCAACTGATTTTTTCTGCCGTATATCTGAGCCGCACAAATGACCGAGTCTCTGCGATTAATATCCTGGGGGATTTGCCCGAAAAGATTTTCGTCTATGCCGTTCGGTACAACTTGGACCAGCTTTTTTTGGTGGTTAATTAACCTAATTACTCGCTTGTATTCAGAGAGGGAGTTGGGAAGAAGCACGGCGGCCTCTCTGATTAAAACTTCTTTTGCACGTCTGTGACCCAAAAGGTATTCTGCGCTAACTAATTTATCTTGACCTCTCAAAAACCTGTAAATTGTTTTTAGGTATTCACTTTTAGATTTGCCAAGCAGGGCGAATAGTCTTGACGATAAGCCCCCTCGTCCAAACCTGTCGAATGCCTCGTAGTCGACATAAATTGTGCTTAACACATAAGGCTTTTTTGATTTTCGAATATGATAGAGGTGGTCTGCGGGTCTAATAAGATTGAAAAGATGTAGCAGGTCGTATTGCTCATAATTGATCTTCTCACGAGCGTAATAGATATGGGCTGTAACACCGAGTTTTTTTAACTCGCGAGCGGTGTTCATCATTTGAATGGTGTCTCCCCCTTGGGAACGTAACATGGTGGAGCGATTGATAAGTGCGACCTTCATTTTCTTACTTTAACTCAAAATAACCTTTCGATCGAAGTTTCTATCTACTACAAAAGTTAACCAAATCAATACAAATGAAATTGCTGTCCAGAATAACTCTTCGGACATCGATTTACTAAAAATCACAACCCCAGCTAGAATTAGACTGGGTGCTACTGTGGCCAAAGATTCTCTGGCTGGATTCCCTTTAATATAAAAATTATTGACTGCAAGATATAGTATGGGAATCGAAATCGCTAATCCGACAATTTGACCATAGATCAGACTCTCGCCAGTTCCGAATGAGTAGAATCCGATTACCATTCCGATAATAATTGCTGTTTTATAAAAGAGCTCTAAGTAGGTCCCAACTTTAAACGCTCTTATTGCTGACATATATATCTTGGGGATAATTGTTAGTACTAAAAACAATTCGAAAACCAGAAAGAGATTGAAATAAGGTGCAAGCTTTCCGTACTTATCTGTACCCAACCAGGCGGACATTAATTTGGGGCTTATAAAATATAAAAGAGCTAGCCCAAGCAAAGAAGTACCAACTGAGAGAGCTCTCGAAGTAACGAACAATTTTAGGGTGTCTTGCCCCGATGCCCGTAGTCGCGAGAATTTTGGGAAAACTCCACTTACCAGCGCCTCGCAAGCTAGGTGTATGTGATTGGCTATTGTAGCTGCCAAGCTATAGTAGGCAACAGTAGCTGTTCCTAGGAAAGCTGCCACGATAAATCGATCTAATTGGAAGGCTGCTACTGCAATAACAGTTTGAAGCCAGCTCCAAAATCCGAATTGATAAAGATTTGACCGCTCTGAGTATTTACTAAAGATATCCAGTCTGAAATTCTTTAATTGACGCTTCACTGAGACAAGCTGAATCCCTGTAACGAACAGATTCGAAATGAGGGTAATTACTAAAATACCAAGAATCCCGTACCCTTTGATGGCGCAGATAAACTGCAGGCACAGGGTCCCGATCCTATTGACCATGTTGAATTTAGCGGCACGATCATACTGTTCGAATCCCTTCATAATGCTCTGCCCTAGTAGCTCGGGAAACCTAGCCACTATCACGAGGGTTGCGACAAATATGTTTAGCCAAGTGTCAGTTGTAAATACGCCCGGACTAATAAAATAAAAAGTAAGAGGTGCTGCGGCCAGTCCAAGCACGATCAATGAAACTAGGGTAATGAATCGGGCGGATGAATTAATATAGGCATGCAAGCGGGCCAAATTATTCTCGCCCAAGGCTTCGGCGATATGTGCGGTTATAGATAAAGTGAATCCGAAACTTAAAATCTGGACAGTTAGAACTACGTAAGAGTTAAGTAACATCCACTCCCCGAAACTTGATTCCGAGAGGATATCGATCAGTTTTGGGGTTGCAGTCAAAAAGAGTGCAGGATACAGCAGAACATTAAGTACGTTCCAAGAGGAGTTTTTTATATCTGAAGAGGTTTTTATTTTCATTTTCGCGAGTTACTCTACCACTCAGTATAGGTAAAATCGAGGTTCTCGCTACTGAGTTTTTTTTGTGGTGATGTAAGTCTTATCGAACCGCTTTGCTATTCCCATAGCCGAAGTCTCAACCGCCCAGCCATGATACGGATCTCTTATCTTGGCTATTCCGGTCTCCGGGTTAATGGAATCGAGAATAATTACGTGTCCACCGATCTCTCCACCGACAGACAGAATTAGAGGACCCTGCTGTTCAGATTTCTGTGCCAGTAGCTCTAGGGAATCTCTCCAACTTAATCTCTCATTAATCTCATTTAATTCGGCTTGGTGTAATCCGGCTCTTTTTAGATCCGAAGTGGCCACATCCAAATTAGACAAGTTGGTCTCTTTCTCGGCCCTAATGCTCGGTTTTAGCTTGGCGTCCATGAGGATCATGTTCACTGCAGAGGCAACACAGGCTCTCATTCCAGTTTGTGCAATCACGTGTCTACCGTCATCCGTTACGTCATACTTTAGGGAGCCGTATTCATCT
>CAZWGK010000064.1:10298-12336 GCA_964633685.1 uncultured Bdellovibrionales bacterium
GCATTAGTAAGATTTACCCGTAGCTCAATTTTTTTTATCTCTTCTGATGTTATAAATAACAAACCGGTCCCGTCATTTGCGTAGTCGGCTTTGTCTTTTTTGATATCAATTATGATGGTGTCAGCTAGGGAGCCAACGGGATAGTTACGGAAAGAGACTTTAGCATTGTCTAATACGAGTTTCTCGGCGAGCTTTGTGTGGTGCTCTACGGCTGAGTATACCCTGGTTGAGAATTCTGCCGGAAGCTCAGCTAACTCAACCTTAAGAGAATCTAGTCGGCTCGCTATGTCTTTTGAGAACTCGCCCTCGTTCGAGAAAAGCTGCTTGGCTCTGTTTAGATCTTTCACCGAGTATCCGTTGGGACGCGATGGCAGTTGCTCAACTAAATTTTTTGAGGAGTCTATCACTAACTGCTGAGCAGTTTCTTTCGCTTTATTTAAAGCGTCTTTTTGCTCAGGAAATTTTTCAGAAAACTCTTTAGTGATGGCTGATATTTCTTTATCTAAGTTTATCGCTTTATCGACAAATCTCTGTCTGCCCAAAAGGGCTCCAAGTGTAATTTCGTAATTTTTGACGGGTTGGTTATCGGGAGTATTAGACCTGTCTAAAGACTGTGATTGGTTTAGATTGATATCGGCCTGGTCAGTTGACTGCCGAGTGTCCTCTATTTTCGGGGAAGAGAATCCAAAAAAGTCTTTGATTTCGTTAAATAAACCCATACCGTTAATTCGGCTTTTTGGAGGATTTAGTAAAGTCCTGAGAGTGCTCGCTAATCAATTGATTTGATGTATTAATTCGCCCAGATAAGATTTACCGCCAGTCCACCCCTAATTGTCCATAAGATTGTCCGTATCCAGTTAGTTAGGACCAGTTTTTGATGTGCTACAGAATCAAAGCCGTGAGAAAGTTTATTGTGCAGTGGGACCTGAATAAAAAAAGTTGAGACCCAGATTAAGGCGACGCTACTCAGGTTTATGACAGAGAGGAGAGATAGTTCTGAGCCCCAGTTAAGCATAGCCAAGATTCCTGCAGTAGCTATCTCCATCACCATAAGTGGAATGACCACAAAAGAGGTCCGATTAAGAAGCTCCTTCTCGAAAGCGACAAATGAATCTGCACCAACTTTGCCTAATAGAGGGTAGTGAATGAGTTGTACGAACCAAATCACACCGAACATAGCCCAGGTGGCCGCAAAGTGGGTGTAGTTTGTAAGACCATACAGGTCGACTAACGGACAGATCATATCTCTCTCCAATTTCTAATATTAAAAGTTTGCTATAAAATCCAGCTCTACGCAGTAGGAAATATTCTAAGAGAGTTATTTTGAGGCTTTGCTGCTAACATTCCGCAGCCTGCTTCAATATCGCCGCCTCCCGAATACCTCCTGGCTACAGGTTGGGCTACGTATTGTCTTAATGCGTCCCGAAATTCGGCTAGTTCCGTCGGAGAGGGCGGCAGATACTTACCTGAAGAGTCCCTGACGTCTATTAAATCTAATCTCACCGGAGTGTCGCCAATTATTTCACCTAGGGCCTTAGCATCGTCCATGCTCACGTTCTGATTAGATATGCAGACATAGGCCAAGTTAACTCGGTCTTTCCGGCTAAGAGCATATTCACGGGCCGCGCTCATGAGCTCCTTAATTGTTGTTTTTGCTGCGATAGGAACTAGCTTAGACCGTTTATCATCAGTGGCGGCTCCGAGGCTGATGCTTAATCTAAAAGGGTGCATTTCAGCCGTGTATTTTTTTATTTCTGGGACGAGGCCCACGGTGCTGATGGTGATCGCTTTTCCAGAAATCGAATTTTTTATCGGATACGAGAAAAGCTCAGCAGAGGAGATAACATTTTTATAATTTAAGAATGGTTCTCCCATCCCCATAAAGACAATTCCCGAAACTTCTGCGCCCTCTCTTCTGGCTATCAGTCTGGCTTGAATAAATTGATCTACAATTTCCCACATCTCGAGATTGCGGCGTTGGTTAAGTCTGGTTGTGGCACAAAACACACAGCCCATGACGCATCCAACTTGTGAGGAT
>CAZWGK010000065.1:0-12245 GCA_964633685.1 uncultured Bdellovibrionales bacterium
CAAGAACTTAATCCAAAACAGGCAACCAAGATTCATTATGTCAGCTAACCTTGATAGTCCCCGAATAGTTCGAAGAGGTATTGGTTCGGTCATCGGCTCGGACTTTGCTAAGAGGGGGCAACTGGTTGGCTCTGATGAAGAGGCAAGAAAGAGCAGGATATCGAGAGTTTCTTTTTTAGTAGCGCTCTCAGTAGTTTGGGTTGGGCTAGTTGTTTACAGATTAGCTTTTCTACAGATTTCTGGCGCGGCGCGTTGGCAGGGCTCTGCTTTTAAACAGCATTATCAGCCTTTTACTGTTGCTGAACCTAGGGCTCCGATAGTTGATAGAGAGGGTCGATTGATGTCTGTTTCTGTATCAGCGGGCTCAATCTATTTTAGACCCAAAAATGTTAATCGCGATGAGTATCCTCGTATAGCTGCAGAGATTTCAAAGATCACTGGGCAGAGAGAGGATGAGCTATTTGAAAAATTGTCCGGAGATAAACCGTTCATCTGGTTGACTCGTCAGGTTCCCCGAACGCAAGCGGATGCAGTTAAGAAACTTAATTTGCCGGGAGTTGATTACGCTCAGGAATCCAGGAGGTATTATCCTTTTGGTGATGCCGCTAGTTCTTTAATCGGGAAGGTCGGAGTTGATGGTGCCGGACTATCTGGTTTGGAGAAGGTTTACGATATTATTCTAAAGGGTGATGAGGCTAATAGTCGTTTCGCAAGAGACGGAATTGGAAATGTCATAGAGGCAACTCCTGCTGTTGATATGGATCGTCTTGATGAGCGAGATCCTGGCTCGCTAGAGTTGACCATAGATGCTTATCTTCAGCAGATAGTAGATGAGGAGTTAGAGGCCGGTAGGGTAAAAGCTTCTGCAGTTAGAGCCATGGCCGTTTTAGTTGACGCCGAGAATGGCGATATTTTGGGAATGGGGCAGGCCCCTAACATTGATTTTAACACTGGAGGAGCTTCCGCCGATGCTCTAAGAAACATCATCGCCGAGACCGTTTATGAGCCTGGTTCTACAATTAAGCCGATTGTGGCTGCGGCTGGCCTTGATGCTGGTGTGGTGGGAAGAAATGAGCTAATTGATTGCGAGAATGGGCATTTTTATTACGGTCGTCATGCTATCAATGACGTGCATCCAGTCGGCATCGCTAACTTAAGGGACATTATCGTCCGCTCTTCAAATATTGGAATATCAAAAGTTGGTATCAAGCTCGGACCAGATCAACTCTACTCTTATCTGACAAAGTTTGGGTTTGGCGAGAATACGGGATTGGGGCTTCCTGGAGAGACTCGCGGAATTCTGAGAAATGTTTCCAAGTGGGCAAAGGTTGATACGGCTACGCACTCTTTCGGGCAAGGATTAGCTGTGACTCCGTTACAGATGGTTAGATCCATGTCGGCTCTTGCTAATGGCGGTACCTTGCCAGACCTAAGAGTTGTTAAAGTAGAGGAAGACGATATCGTTGGAGAGAGAGTTATATCTTCCAAAGTAGCGCGGGTTGTCCAAGATTACTTGTACGGCGTGGTAGAGGATGAGCATGGCACAGGGACTAACGCTATAATTCCTGGGGTAAAGGTTGGTGGTAAAACCGGCACAGCTCAGAAGGCAAGGAAAGATGGCCGGGGATACGAAGAAGATAAGTATGTTGCATCTTTTGTCGGGTTCGTTGATGGAAAGTCCGCCGGCGTCGATAAACTACTATCTCTAATAGTGATTATAGACGAGCCTAATACAGATACGATTTATGGCGGTACTCTCGCTGCTCCAGTTTTTCAAAAGATAATGACCAGATCTCTAAAATACCTAGGAATGAGCCGGGAGTTGAGGCGGGGCGTCAACCCAGGGTATAAAGTAGCGGCACGCAAATCAGAAACTTATAGTGATAAATATGCTGAGATGCGTGCTCAGTATGGCGGCAATAACTCCTAATCACAACGATTCTAACACCCGGACCTTCTCTCTCGAGGACCTAAAGCAATTTGCACTGAAGTTTCAATTTGTTTCATCAAAAAGCGATCCTTCTCAGAGAGGAGATTGGCTATTTGTAGCGATAGCTGGAACTAAAGTTGATGGCCACTCGTTCATCGAGGATGCCGCAAAAAACGGGGCAAAGATGGCTATCGTAAGTCGCCCAATCGAAGCATCTATTCCGTGTAGAGTGGTCGGTGATTGTAGGGCTGCTTTGAGTGAATTGGTAACTTATTTTGAGGGGCATCCCTCTAGTAATTTATCGGTGATTGGTATTACTGGAACTAATGGTAAAACTACAACCAACTGGCTTGTTCATCACGCCCTAACGCTAACTGGTCGGAGAAGTATTAGAATAGGCACCCTTGGATATGCTTACCCTGGGCCCGAGGGTGAAGTTGAGGGTGATACTGGATTAACAACCCCCGATGCGGAAAGCATTCAGAAGATACTTAGGGCTGGCCTAGAGAACGGGGCTGTTTCTGCTGTCTTGGAAGTCTCCTCTCATGCGTTGAGTCAAAAACGAACCTCTCTTCTTGAGTTTGACATAGGAGTTTTTACGAATTTAACCAGGGATCATCTCGATTTCCACGGCACTGAGGATAACTATCGAGAGGCTAAGTGGGAGCTATTTAAGAGGCTTCAACAGAGCAGAGTAGAGAATCCTAAAAAGCTCGGTGTTGCAGTCATAAACGTAGATGATGAAACTGGCAGATTATTTTCAGAGCGAGCTCGAGCTCTCTCTGGGTTAAAGGTGATAACTTATGGTCGGTCCGAAGCGAATATAAAAATAATTGGAGAGAGCCAGAGCTTTGAAGGGAGCACCCTAAGATATAACTGCGATGGAGAAGATATAGAGATCTCTGGTTCCTTTATTGGAGCGCATAATGCCGAGAACCTAGCGGCTGTTTTAGGGGTTTTAATTGGGCTTGGGGTGGCTCTAAGAGAGATTCCGCAACTCTTAGGTAAATTACCCCCAGTGCCTGGAAGATTACAGCCGGTGAGAGTGTCTGCTCGGTTCGGTGTTTTTGTTGACTATGCGCATACGCCCGATGCCCTAATGAGAGTTTTGTCTGCTTTGCGACCGCTAACTCCAGGAAGATTATCGGTCATTTTTGGCTGTGGTGGAGATCGAGATAAGGGAAAACGTCCTCTTATGAGGCGCGTAGCAACCGAGCTAGCAGATAGAGTTTTTATTACATCTGACAACCCGAGGACCGAGCGCCCTGAGGAGATTCTAAAAGATATAATGGAGGGTGTGACTAACCAAGAGGTCTCAAAAATTCATCTTGAGGTTGATAGAAGACTCTCAATTCGCACTGCTCTAGCGGAGATGACGCCCGGAGATGTTCTGTTGGTGGCTGGTAAAGGTCACGAGGATTATCAGATTATTGGTCGGGTGAAACATCCATTTTCAGATGCTCAAGTTGTGACTGAGCAATTTAACCACTTACAAAGAGCCAGACCTCAAGGTAAGAGTAAAGAATAAGGATCTGGCTTCTTTTGGAGAATCGCTGTGCTTTATCATCTTTTAGTTCCGCTTGCTGCCGAGTATTCATGGTTAAATGTTTTTCGCTACATAACATTTAGGGCTGCGCTAGCATTTGTTTTAATTGTTCAACCTATCTTCATAAGATACCTCCAACGAGCCGGAATGAAGGGGCAGCCGATTAGAGATGACGGACCGAAAACACATGAGGTAAAAAAAGGAACTCCCACCATGGGTGGATTGGTGGTGGTAGCAGGTATTTCTCTGGCGGTATTTTTGCTCTGCGATCTAAACAATACTTTTATATGGTTAATTCTTTTAGTGATGATCTCGTTCGCCTCGCTCGGGTTTCTTGATGATGCTCGGAAGGTATTTTTCCAAAATCCGAAGGGAGTATCTGGGCCGACTAAACTTATTTGGCAGACTCTAACCTCTTTGCTGGTAGCTCTAGCCCTCTTTTATATGGGATTTTCAACTGAGGTTCATCTACCGTTTTTGAAAGATGTGGCGATAAACCTTGGCATTCTATTCATTCCTTTTGTCATGTTTGTCATCGTGGGAACGTCAAATGCAGTAAATCTTACTGATGGTTTGGACGGTTTAGCGATAGGTCCAGTTATGACTGTGGCCGTAACTTACTCAATATTTGCGTATATCGGTGGTCGTGAAGATTTTGCTTCATATCTGGCTATTCCTCATGTAGCAGGAGTAGGCGAGTTAACAATCATGCTATCCGCAGTCTTCGCTGCTGGTTTGGGTTTTCTCTGGTACAATACTTTTCCGGCTCAAGTCTTCATGGGAGATATCGGGGCTCTAGCACTCGGGGGAGTTTTGGGGCTTGCTGCGATCCTAGTGAAGCATGAACTAGTTTTGGTTATCGCCGGTGGTATTTTTGTTTTAGAAGCCACCTCAGTCATAATTCAACGTTATTATTACAAGTTGACCAAAAAGCGGGTCTTTAGGATGGCGCCAATACACCACCATTTTGAGTTAAATGGATGGGCTGAGCCGAAGATAATCGTGCGCTTCTGGATTATATCGATAGTGCTAGCGTTTGTATCCTTAACTACTTTAAAATTGAGATAGGTTTGAGCCCCGTCATGTTTGTTTAGTTATATTAGGCACTTAGCGTAGGGTGTCGTTTAAAAAAAACTTTACAACTAAATCTCCTGAAAATCCTCAATGCAGACGATATCCATACAGAAGCTGTGTGGTTTTCATAACGCGATAAGGGGTTTAACATGTCAGGTCAAAACAACGGCAGAAAAGGAATTCTTTTAGAGAGCGGTACCAACGAAGTTGAGTTTCTTGAATTCACTGTCGGTGGTCAAAATTTTGGTATCAACGTAGCCAAGGTAACACAAGCGTTAGTCTGGAAAGATCAGAATTTAACAGTGCTACCAAATCTCCAATCCTATCAATTAGGCACAGTGCCGTTTCGCAAACAACATATCCCTGTTATGGATCTTCGCTCCTATTTGGGACTCACTGATGTTCCGGTTAATCCAGACAAGCAACTTCTTTTAGTGATGGAGTTTAATAGAAAATCAAACGGCTATGTTGTAGACGGGGTTGAAGAGATTCAGAGAGTCTCTTGGGATAAGTTCGTAGCTTTTACTGAGTCAGGAGTAATGCAGGGTGACCCTTGTATTATAGGAACTGTCACAATCGAGGACAGAGTAATCATGATTCTAGATATGGAAGGTATGATGGCTCAGATTGATAACTCAGTTCATCTGAATACTTACGCCAGCCAGGTCCAGCCAACTGAGGAGTACAACCGGTCCGATGTAAGAATTGTTTACTGTGAAGACTCTCCGATTATTCAAAAGATGACTGCCAAGATTCTGAGAGAGGCAGGATTTACTAACGTTACCATATTCCCAAATGGTCGAGGTGGGTTGTTACATCTATTAACAACTGGTGGCGATGAGGTTGATATCATTCTTAGCGATATCGAGATGCCGCAGATGGACGGACTATCATTCTGTAAATCAGTTAAATCGATGGCCGATACCTGTAATATACCGTTCATATTTTTTAGCTCTCTGATTAACGATCAGATGAAGCGGAAGTGCGATCTGGTAAAAGCAGATGACGCTTTTTCGAAACCAGAAATCCACACAATCGTGGATGCTATTGATAGGCATTACAAGAGATTTAAGGCTGGCTTAACTAAGACAGATCCTCTGGATCCTAGCGTTGAGATTGCCTAATCTAATTTAGCCAGGCGGATGATTTGTTGCCTAAACGTTAAATCTAAAGTGCACCACATCTCCATCTTGGACTAGGTATTCTTTACCTTCCACGCGGAGCTTGCCACGCTCTTTAACTTTCACTTCTGAGCCAGCGTCTACGTAGTCTTGATACGATATAACTTCGGCTCTGATGAATCCCTTCTCAAAGTCAGTATGAATCTTACCTGCGGCTTGAGGGGCTTTTGAGCCAGCATTTGTTGTCCAGGCGTGTGCCTCTTTGGGGCCAACTGTAAAGAAGGTGACAAGTCCTAGGAGATCGTATCCAGCAAGTGCCATCCGGTCTAAACCAGAAGAGGACATCTTTAGCTCTTCTAAGTAAGCCTTTCTGTCTTCAGTGCCAAGCTCTGCTAATTCAGCTTCGACTTTTCCAGATATCATCACCATCTTAGTATTTTTATCAGCAGCATGCTTAGCGACTTTGTCTACAGGTCTTGAGCCCGAAGGATTAGCAGGGGTTGCAAGATCTGCCTCATTAACATTTGCCACATACATCAGGGGCTTTGATGTAAGGAGTTGCTTGAACGCTGTAAGAGCTATCTCTTGACCTTCTGGAATAGTAAATTCCCGGGCTGGTTTTCCTTGTCCTAGGTGTTTATCAAGAGAGAGCAGGGTTTCTAGGGCTAATTTGGTGTCTTTGTCACCGGCTTTAGCGGCTTTTTCTGCTCTCTGAATGTGTTTTTGAAGAGTATCGACATCAGATAATAGAAGCTCTGTTTCGATCACTTCAATATCTCTCAGTGGGTCGACTGAGCCACTTACGTGAATTACATTGTCGTCAGCAAAACATCTTACCACGTGAGCAATTGCATCAACGCTTCTAATATGGCCTAAGAATTGGTTGCCTAATCCTTCACCTTGGGAGGCTCCTTTGATTAGCCCAGCGATATCAACAAAGGTTACCTGGGTGGGAATGATTTTGGCGGAACCAGCGAGCTCAGCCAGCTTATAAAGTCTATCATCAGGGACTGGAACAGCGCCGGTGTTTGGCTCAATAGTGCAGAATGGGAAGTTCTCTGCGGCGGCCTTGGCGGATGTTAGCGCGTTAAAAATTGTTGATTTGCCAACATTTGGTAGTCCTACAATTCCACAGGTAAATCCCACAAGTCTCTCCGGAGATAAGTTAAAGAGTGCACAAACTTAAAAATAATCCTGCAAGCAATCCCGCTTTGCTTTGAGATTGCCCACATAACGAGTTCCCAATCTTGGAGCGGGCGACGGGATTTGAACCCGCGACCTCTTGCTTGGGAAGCAAGCGCTCTAGCCAGCTGAGCTACGCCCGCATGGTCACGAGCATTGTAACCACAGAATAATCAAAAAATCCAGCGAGCTGGGCCTTTAAATACTTCCTAAAATCAGCTGATTTCCAAGGCTACTGGGAGGTTTGTTTGGCCGCAGCTATTAACTCAGAAAATAGAGTAGGGTAAGACTTGGCTAAAAACTCCCGTTCTTTGTCCAAATCAACGCAATCAGGTTTTTTGGTCGATTCTAGTAATCTCTCCAAGTACTGCCTTGGATTTAGGGGGTGATTAATTAAAGCCTTTGTAAAGAGACTGGGATATCTATGAAAGGGAAGGAACTCTGGGACTCTCTGTAGCTCATGTAATTCAACTGTTTTTTCCAGAATGAACAATTCAGGATTTTCATACCGAAGGGCAGCATGCCTAAATATTCCCGGAGTATTCACAAAATTTTGGTAAGTCGGGTCGTTTCGGAGTTGAGTTATTAGTTCTATCGACTTTAATAGATAAGATTCAGGGTCTTTGTGATTTAATGCTGCCAGTAAAAAAACAGATGGATGCTCTTGTAGCTCAACAAATCTGGGGTCCGATTGTAACTTTTTGGATGTGCGTAATAGCTGTCTCAGATTTTCTTCAGTTTTTCTAGGAGAGGAGCTAGCTACTTTGAGTACAATTGATCTGGCTTCAGCCAAGCACTGGAACTCCTCTTTTTGGCCTACCTCCGCAACTACTCTTTGAATCTCTCTCAGAAATGTTTCGGGCTCTGAAGTATGCCTACTAGCTGCTAAAAGAAGAATTCCTGGGGTTTCCTGAAATTCCGAGAATTCATCCATTTGCATCAAGCTATCTAAAATTTTTGCAACACTGTCTAAATACTCATCAGGATAGCAATATTTACTAGCAGCGATACGAAATGTAGATACAGAATTCTTAAATGAGTTATATTCTTCTTTGAAAATTAAAAGGGCGGGGTTAGTTTCTGATAGAGTGCAGGAACCAACCACCTCAGATGGGGTTAAATCAAGATGTTCAGAGGTCTGTAGCACCCTGTGTGCGATGAGTCCGTAAATTTTTGCACGAGTTTTAGTATCACAATTAAATGACTCTAAATTAATATCTCGTCTGCGACACATCTCTTCAAATTTTTGAGATATTTCATCAAGAACTTCTTTTGTTAGGCCACGTTTTTCTAAAGATTCCCCTACAGGAGAGCTGCTCAATTGTTCGCAGGCATCGAAAGATATAGCGGCTAATTCTTCTGTTAAAAAAGTGGGACCTACAAGTCGTTTGCCACTCTCCCGTTGGATTTCGCGGGAAAAAGATAAAAGTTGCCACTCCTGTAAGGTGTGACAAAAGGGTTGTGAAGTTATCAGATCCCCTCTCTCTGCCATCAAAGGACTACTTAAATGATACCCCTAAAATACTCCCTTTTAGGGCGGCTAATCAAATAAAGCTTACCCTTACCGTTATCTTTACTTTTGATATTCGGGTAAACTTGATGAGGTAATTCTAGAGAACCTCGCTTTGCGAGAGTGTATTTAAGGTAACTGTTGGAAATGTTGAGCAAAATACATTGCCCCAAAGTACGAAAATTCTCTATAACAATCGGTAGAGGCTAAATGAACTACTATTCTTACCAGACGCTCACCCAGAAGTTAGAGGAGATGACGTTTAATCATTCAGTAGATTGCTGTGATGATTTTGGTCATTTGTTTGAGCGAGATGAAGCCCAGAAATATTTATCCCTAGATAGTTTCTCTTTAGATGAAAAGCGAGAGGCACTGCTTAAGGTCACAAACTGTCGTGAGGCCGTAGTTGTTAACTCTTTTTCAGGACGTGAGTTAGCTCAATTTAATTGGCATGGAGCAGTATTGGGCGAGTTTACTCCGAACAGGGAGGAGGGAATTCGCAAATGTATTAGATACGTGCCCTATGAGCAGATGGCTCCTTTGGCATTCAATTCGGCTACGTTATCACCACCTTTACCAGAAGCTGGTAGGGCAGCCTTTGTTGTCGCAAAAGTTTTAGCCCATTTGGTTGAGAATAATAATACCCGAGAATGTGAGGAATTGGTCGCGAATGTTAGTCGGACCGCTTTTGAGACACTCTGCCACCGATACGGGGTTGATTCAGGGCAAAGTGAAGTGTTGTTCGACGACAATGCCACAATGGCACTTTACCAATATTTGGGAATGGTTAAGAGGGAAGAAGATAAATTTGCCATGACTTTCTTTGATACAGGGAGAGTTATGCCGCAGGCTCTTATGGGACTTAATCCCGAATTTTTACCTGATAACTTTCATCCAGCTATGGACGTTTGGGGTAATAGGGAGCGCGTTCGAGAGCAGTCCTGTAATTTAAGCAAATGGGATTGTGATTTAGTCGAGCATTACACAGATAGTTATCTCTCAGACGAGGAGATAACATCTCAAACTCTTTTGGTTATAGAGACCACTCGCCCAGAGGTGATTGTAATACCTACTGTCACGCGAACCGGTCGCAGAATAAATTTTGTTGAGTTATGCGAGCAAGTAAAAACCAAGGCTGCCGAGTTGAAATACTCTCCGCTGATAATACTAGACGATGCTCAAGGGTTGGGCAGGATGACTCCCTCTAGGTATAAAACTAAAAGTGATGGGCATGTCACGAATCTTTGGAACTATGCGGATGGAGTTCTTTTAACAGGAGCCAAAGTTTCAGGTGCCCTGATGGGCTCAGGAGCTATTCTATTTAGTAAGGATGCTTTTCAACAACGACAGTTACCATTTGGTGCTTCACCGCTCCAGTATCGTGCTCGCCAATATGCTCTGATGTCTGATGATGTAGCTAGGGTAGAGGAGCATAATCGTGCGGCCCCAGGGATTGCACAAACCCCAGAGATTGCATCTTTGACCATGGCACTTGGGCACCTTCCAAAGCCTAATGAAGTTTTTAATCTGATGCGCCAGATGCGTGAATTTGTCGTTGATAAGTTAAAGGCAATTCCTGGCATCAAGGTTTTGGAACCTGAAGGTAATATCCATGCCAAATTTGAGGATAGCATTGTAGCCTTTTATCTGGAGGACTATCCTTCTGATAGAGATGTTAGACACTTTAGAAGCCTCCTCGCAAATCCCCGAGATTTGGGAAAGCCAAGATGGGATGGACTGCCTATTACATTACCAGCAATTATCGCAGCCGATAGACGACACTACCTTAGATTAGCTCTCGATCCTGCTCGCGCCGTTGACCCCGATGAGTCGTATCTTTTGAAGGTCTCATACGTCATAGACGCCATGCGCGAAACCATGCTCCGCGACTTCCGCGGCGCCCCCTAAAATTCCCTAAAATTCTCTCAGAGACCGCGATAATTCTGAAATCATTAGGGATTTTTGAGGGCAATAAGCCACCGCTGGGTAATCCTGATGTCTAAACTTTTTCCCAGTGTGCGCTTTTATCGGTTTTCGGAGTTGGAGGTAGTAGCTCGATAGAGACTATTCAGCACAGCTAGCTGCACTAACACCTCCAGCGTTGGAAGTGAAGATTCAGGAGAGAATTCAGAATGCAAAAAAGTTAATCAAAACTCTTGACCGCGTTTTTCCTTGCACAAAGTCTCGAGGTGGCAGAGTTAATATAAATCGCACGATATAGCTTCTTTAGAGGGCCTATTAAAAAGATCTTAAAGTAATTTTTAAAACTTTAAATCGCTCGAAGATCTCTTCGCCTATAACTCGACAGATAAGACCATATAAAACCGTACTCTGTAGGAGGGGAGCATTCAGCTCGGAATTTAAGAGTATTATGCTCGGGGCACAATCTTTTCAGAGTCGGTAACTGAATAAGACTGGCAGCTCGGAATTTTAATGGGAGTGATACTCTCCGCTGCCGTGTCGATGAGTACTTTTTTTACTCCCCTTTGAATCTTTAAGAAAATACATCGTGGCGAATACTATTCCCACCAATATTAAAGAACTCAGCGCAATCTTTAATGCGGAGCTTGATTGGTTCGCCATATACGGTCTCCTTTGGGATAATATTGTAAGTTTAGTGAGAGTGAGAGTGCGCACCATGAGAATGGGTTTTCTTGGTTGATTGTCTTTTCATAATTCCTCCTTTCGAATTACTCTTCTTCTCTTCGGCCTCTTTTTCTTTAAGTGCAGCGGCATCCATCTCTTCATGAACATGGGCGTGGTCATCTTGATTCAGAGGGAATTCATCTTGGTAAGTGGAGTGTTGATACCCATGGAGCTGAGATAAAAACAGAAGAAATCCTATAAACATGAGGCCAGCATTTGCTACCTTTCCGAAAATTTTAAAAGAGCTTGATTCGCGCCAACTCGAAAGAAGCATTGCCATCACTAAAAGTGCCAAAATTTGGCCTATTTCGACCCCGACGTTGAATGAAAGAATTCTTAACACAAGCTGAAGTCCTGATTCTCCCAGAGGGAGTTGTTGCAATCGGGTTGATAGCCCAAACCCATGAATCAATCCGAATGCGAAGACCATGCCTATAAGATTAGGCGCCGTAACCCCAACCCATTTTTTGAATCCGTCTAGATTATCAAATCCTTTGTAAATAACAGTCAAGGCGATGACCGCATCAATTAAGTGATAGTCGGCCTGAATGCCGAGCAGAGTGGCCGAGATTAAGGTGATACAGTGACCTACTGTGAAAGCTGAAATAAAAAGAACTATCTCTTTAAATCGGGTAAGAAAAAACATCACTCCAAATAAAAAGAGGAGATGGTCGTATCCAGTGAGCATATGTTTGGCGCCGAGAATGAGATACTCTCGATAGCCTGCCTCCACGATGGCGCTCTTATCGGATTCACTCATGCCATGGCAAAATCCGTCTATGGCTGTGAGGAGATTAAGAAGAACAAAGATAAAAACTTTCATGGTAATCCCAATATAATTGAGAGATTTTTTAGCTGCTTTAATCCTAATCAATTCTCATATTCCCCCTGACTAAATAGGCAAAGTCTTAGCCTGGCAAGTGGGAATAATTAATGCCGGTTTAGGGAAGTAAGCGATTGCGGCTGGCAATTTGCTAGTTACTTTTTATTTAACGGTTTGAGGGAGTTTACTGGTGGCTCCACCCCGACTTGAACGGGGGACCCGCCGGTTATGAGCCGGCTGCTCTAACCAACTGAGCTATAGAGCCACCTAAGGAAGTAAAAATATGCTTGTAAAATCGCGCGCTGTCAACGGAAGAGAAAATATCGTTATTTTGGGGAAATTTTAACATGTCGGGCGGTATTTTATCCCCCAATTAGCCTCGGTTATGGTACTCTCCGCACTATGACCAAACC
>CAZWGK010000066.1:0-12215 GCA_964633685.1 uncultured Bdellovibrionales bacterium
ACGGGGTTCAGTCATGTAGATTAAAGCTCGTTAGCTCATCTCCGATCAAATTCGTCTCAGCTGAAGATAAGATTTATTATTTGCCCTTTGGCCCACCAGTAGGACTTCACAGCATGGAGAGCGGTCTTTATGCTAATGCCAATCAGAGTTGGAGTCCTTATTGGAGATTGCATAACCCAATGGGTGACGGATACGGAGGCATTAATTCCTATCGCAATTTCGATTTGAGAGCTGTTCCGCAGCCCCCTGGCCCTGGCCCAGATGAAGTTTCAAATATAAATCTGGTAATACCAGATCTGTATCCTCCAGCGACGCCAACTCCAACACCATCGCCAAGTCCATCGGAGAGTCCTACTCCCATTGCGACACCGAGTCCATCGCCGACTGAGGTTCCGACTGGAACTCCGATAGATCCTCCGGCTAGTCCGACACCGACAGTGACTCCAACGCCAACACCGACAGGGACGCCTACACCAACACCAACGAATACACCAACACCTTCATCAACACCGACTCCTACTCCGCCGGACCCAGGTAACGGCACCCCATCGCCTTCACCATCACCGACACCTAGTCCGAGTCCATCGCCTAGTCCAACTCCTGACCCTGTCGATGATTTTCGTAACAAGCTGGTTACTTTACGGGAGCTCATAATGGCGCTTGAGCCGATAGTAAAACCTGCCAAATTTCACACAGCGCAGCAGGCTGACTATCGTGCCCGTATTGCAGTTATCTTGGTCGGAGTAACTAGAGATCTAGAGGGCGTTATGCCAACTTTAACTAACTCTATGGATCGCTATAGATTGGGTAAGCTGTTTAAGAATATGTCTAAATACACTCGGAGTCTAATTAAGGCTCGGGGCAAATCATTCGTAAAACGAAAAGCTCAGAGCCTCTGGCATTTAGATCAAATTGAGATGATCCTTGATACGATCGTTGAGCAGCAACCTTAAAATTCTTTCGACTATTTGGATGATGACTGCTTGGGTTTTGGCTTACGGTTGAAGAAAGTTTCCTCAACCGTAAGCTGTAAGTAGCTTTTACTCAATTGAATATTCAGCTCTTGTTACCACGCGAACCTTTTTCATGACACTACTAGCCGCTGTGTAGTCCATGTCTGAATATGGAGAGGTAATTGAGAACAACCCTGATGAAACCTGCTTAATTTTGCCAAGATTAACCCCTGTATCTCGTGCCAGAGATTCTGCCGCTGCTGTAGCAGACTGGGATGCTGCTTTTAGCATATCTGGTTTAATACTATTTAAGTCGGTGAAGAAAAATTGAACATCACTACCTTCTATTACAACTCCATTCTCAACGAGTTTGTCGGTTGATTCAGCCGCTTTTGTTACACCGTCCACATTACCAGTCGAGACCATCACGGTGCCTCGAGCTGAAAATCTTTTAGCAAAAGTGTTACTGGATCCATACATGTCAGTGGTTCGGTCTGTGATTGAGATTGGAGTTTTCTGAATTTCCGCTTGTGGAAACTGATTTCCCACTAAGAAATCATTTATGGCCGTTGTGGCCTTTGATGCCTCACCATACAAGGCTTTTATGTCATCAGCAGAAACCACATAGCGAATCTGCCAAGTGGCACGGTCTGATTTTACAATCCTTTCGTCTAATCCACGAACTTCTATTGTGTTTCCGAGTTTCTTAAATCCCAGTATACCGTCTCTTAAAACGAGGGAAGCCCCCAAGAGTCCGATAGCAAAAAATAATCCTGTCATACGATCAAAATTCATAGGCCCTCCATGTTCTAGTGAGACGAAGGGTAAGTCTGATTATTCAAATAATCAAGGTTTTAGTCGGTAGATTCATCAGGGGCCAAACGAGGAGCGAGTAGACCATGTAGTCGCTCGTGAATAACTCGAATTTTAGCACCTACTGAGGTCGATTTTATACCCAGTACTTCCCCTAATGACTCTTTGGATTGATTAGGCTTATTAGCCAGCCCGTAATGCCGTTCAATTATAAATTGGTCATGGGGTTTTAATTGCGAGACGGCACTCTTTAATGCTGCCATCTCCTCGACTCTCTCAAGCTCCGCAAGGAGCTCATATTTAGCAGCTGATTGGGTTGTATACCGATCTTTATCAATAGTGGAGGGATCGGCAGACACCTGAGACATGGAGGATATCTCAACATTTCTTGGGATAGATATTGACAATTTATTGTATCGGTAAAAATCTCTGCAGCTATTTTGAACACTTATCTTTAGATAACTTTTAAAATCAGAATTATTTTCGGGATTAAATCCATGTAGGGCTCGATAAGCGCTCAATATTCCTTCTTGAGTTAGATCCTCTTTAAATCCGTCTCGTTGAGCAATAGGAATCTCTTTTAGAGTTGTCTTGACCATCATTTCAATTACTGGACCCTGTTTTTCAATCAGAGTGGCAACTGTCGAGGCTACTTTCTCGTATTGCTCTTTCCAAATAAAATTTTCATTTCCTGAATTTTTAATAAGTTCCGACGCTATATAATTTATAGACCTGGGAGATAGATTAATCTCTGCTAATAAGCTCAAGGCAGCTCTTGTTGTCTTAACTATTTCTTTTTGGCCACCTTTAGAGGCTCGTTCGTAATCAGCTAAGACTTTGACGGCTCTTTCAGAGTACTCGGCCATCTGATCTAAAGATGTTGTGTCTCGCCGTCGGAAATTACTGGAAACTTCGATTGGGGAAATTGCTCCGAACTGGCACAGGTCATTAAGGTGTGGCAGGGCAGCTAAGGTTCTAGGATCCTCTGACATGAGATCTATAATCTCTCGATAGCTGGCCTGAATTCCGCTCACCTGGTGCGAGAGTGGAACCTCAATTGAAATGTTTGCTTTTTTATCCTCTAACATCGCAACTCAAAATAAATCAGTGCTACCTAAGTTATTGAATTTTCAATCGAGAATGTAGCAATTTTGGATTATTTTTTTCGAAAAATCGCAGTAACTCCGCGGTCTCCCGTCATGGGAATCACACATTTCAGCAATTTATGGGTACAGGCACCCTTCCAGCCGACAAATCTATGGCTAGGCAGAGGTTTCGCCCTAACTGTAGCAGTTTGATTCAAGATGAATGAATTTTGGCAGAGAGATGAGCATAGCGTTCCGTTTGAAATCAATTTTATCTTCCCGCCTGCGGCGTTTTTCACCTTTGTACTTAGCACCACTGGGCCATCCTCGCCCAAAGCGTAGGCTAATAAGGCCTCTGACTTAGGGGAGGTTAGTTGACCTATCTTTTCAACTGTTCCCCAAGAGCCGTATCTAGAATAGTCAGATATGTCGGTGAAGTGCATAAATAGACCTCCCACCCTAGAATTCCAGCCCTCTAAATATGTTCGATACATAGAACCCATTCGAGGGTCTCGATTGGCCGATGTAAATAATTCGGTGATTGCTTCATCATCTGCAACTTCAACAACCCCAACTAAATGCTGGCCGCCTTCATACGTGATGAGATTTAAGCCCCGAGCCGAAGTAACAGTTTTATTCTGATCTATCCAATCAAAGCTCTGTGCAATTGCACCACCGTCTGGGCCGTTATTGATATTCCCTCCGGTTGAGAGCTCTTCGAAAAGTTTATTAAGTCCACCATCAGGAAGGGTGGTCCACTCTTTTACCGTGGCGTAATGTTCACCTTCTCCTAAGTAATTTCCAAAGTAGGGTGCTATTGCTAATGCAGATATTCCGTGTCCATAACATGGTGCTTCGTTCCACATCGGGCAATCAAGGGCCTCAGAGGCTGTCCAGCTATTAGCGGCTTGAGATGCCATAACGCAGATGACTCTATTGGAAGCACTTCCAAAAACACTTCGCCAAATGTCGCAGGCTTCCACGGTCTTTTTGCCGTAAAAATTCATCCGTTTGGTAAACCCCGACTCTGCTCCACCAGGCCATTCCAATTCCGCTTGCTCCTCAATCCAGATACCCTGATTAAAGGCTGAATTCCAAATCTCATTTGAGTACTCAACATAAACATTTAGCTCTGCATCAAGTGAATCCCGAACTGTGGCAGCAAAGTTGTAAATATAATCCGAGGTGGCTTGATGAGGTATATTGAACCACGGTGATTTATCAGTTTTATTGCTAAGGGCTACCATGGTTTCTATAGGGACACCCTTTTCAGTTGAAAATCGTGCATTTGAATTCAAAGATCGATTATTCCAGGTTGATACCAAAGAGTCGTTGGTTCTCATCCAATCCATGAATCGAATCACAGAATATGAGGCGATTCTGTTGAGAAATTCTTCAGAGAATATCTCCGTATTTATTAACTCATTATCGCTTTCTTTAAAAAATGAAATGTTACGGATGTAATTGCCAGGGGTAGTGGCGGTTATTCTAAGTAAAATCCCACCATTTATTGGCGTAACTGCTACGACATCTCTGCCAGCCACAGACAGGGCTTCATTTTTTGATGCGCCTAATCCGTAGGAAATAGTTCCTTGTCCTTGATATGTTACAACATAGGTGCCGGCCGGAAAATTTTCAGGGACATCCCAAAAAGTTGCTGCTGAGGTGAAGATTGCTGTGGCAGATTGGGCTGGCAGAGTTTTAATCCATCCATCTGCGTCTAAATCTAACAGGGAGCTTTCGCCAGTATCCCATGAGTTTGAATTCGAACAGCCGGGGTCGATTCCAGCCTGGCACTGAGTGAACCACTCGCGAGATATTTTGAAGAGGTCTCTAAATGGCAGTTGGGGTGAATAGTCTGTGACTTCAGTTAAATTGGACCCTAGTTGACGAGATTGTGCCTGCGCCGTTTGCCCGCAAAAGACAATATTGATTGCTGATATCAGCATCAAAAGTAACCGCATAACCACCATCATCCTCCCTCTCATTTTGCCCCCAATCTTTAGATGCGAGAAGTGGGTTGGTAAATAAACATAAAAAACTGATTGTATTCAGATGCTTAAATATTAAGTGCGGTAAGGATACAATATTGCCAACTGGGGCAATAACAGTTTTAGGTTTTTTTAGAAGGTGTCATATGAAATATCCCCAGATTTTATTCGCATTCTCATTATCTATTCTATTGTCTGCCTGTGGTGGTGCAAAAAAAGAAGAAGCGAAGGGAAGAAAAGCGAGCGGTTGTAGCTCAATCAACGCCAGAGTTTATGGCGGTGAATCATGCAAAAAGTCAGTCCGCGCCCCAGTTGTTAAATTGTTTATGTCTAACAAAAATGGACAAATGAGTGTTTGTTCAGGAACTCTAGTAACTCTGGATGATATTCTTACTTCGGCCCACTGCTTGATTGATGGTGTTGATGAAGTTGTAGCTTTGATAGGAGGAGAGAAAGGGGAATGGATTCCAGTTGTGGATCTCCAGATTCATCCGAAATTTGGCTTTGCCCCTGGGGATCCATATGATCTAGCGATGCTTACATTAAGAAAGATTCCAAGTCCGGTAGTTGCGCCTTTGCCAATTGGTGAGAAGAAAAAAACTAAGAAAGGTGAACTTGCGACTGCGTTTGGTTACGGATTAAATGAGCAAAAGGAGCAGTATTTATTAAAATCCGTGGATGTAAAGATCGAAGAAAAGAGCGATGGAAATATATTCGCCAAGAAGAAAACCTCTAATGGCTCGATTTGCGGTGGTGATTCGGGCGGCCCATTAACTCAGAACTCAGACGGTCAAACTGTCCTAATAGGAGTAAATAGCTTTGGTGATGCCTTGTCAGATTGTCAGCGTGAGGGTGCTAGCTTTAGCGGATTTGTTGATATTCAGAGAAGAGATGTAATGAAATTTATCAAGGATTACGCACCAGATGCTGCGGTGTACTAGATCTATCTCTGATGTCGATAGCCAGAAAGTAATCGAACCGCAGTGATTGTATTCGAAAATAAGCAGAATTTCTAATCATTGAGGATTTAATTGCGGAGGGGCTTTGCTCTAAAGCACCCATCTACATGATCGTCTACTATGCCGACTGCTTGCATGAACGCGTAGCAAATAGTTGTACCTACAAATTTGAAGCCTCTTTTCTTTAAGTCTTTAGACATGGCATCTGATTCTTCTGACCGAGTCGGCACATCGAATTTATTGCGTCTTCTGCGATTAAGAGATTTATTGGCTGTGAATTGCCAGATATACTCGGTGAAAGACGGAAATTCTTTTTTAATTTTTAGATATCCTTTAGCGTTGGCGATTGCTCCTCTTATCTTGAGTCGATTCCTAATGATACCCTCATTGTTCATAAGCCTCCTGACATCCTCTGCGCTAAAATTTGATATCTTCTGAGGATTGAAGTTACAAAAGGCTTTTCGAAAATTCTCTCTCTTTTTGAGAATCGTTATCCAACTCAGTCCAGCTTGAAATCCCTCAAGTATGAGCATCTCAAAAAGCTTACGGTCGTTTCGTACAGGCCGACCCCATTCATCATCGTGATATTTTACATAGGTGGGGTCCTCGCCACACCACCAGCACCGTTTTTTTAAATTACGAGCTTTTCGCATCTATCTACACCCTTAACTGCCTGAAATAACTGCTAAAAAAAATGTTATAATTTAGCCACAGAATCTACAATATTTTTATTTAATGTCGATTCTTATCTCTGAACAGGCATGACACCATCCTTCCTAAAAGGGGACTTAACCGTGGGGTTGGTCCCCTTTGTTTTTTACTCAATACCACTTTAATCTGTTTTAAACTCGGCCTCCGACCTTGCTCCTACCTGCCTAAGGTATTATAAGGGGGGACTAGTTTTGGATACTGATATTCGGAGAGATTCCAATGGCTTTCGTAGTTACCCGTCCCTGCCTCGGCACTAAAGATAGGTCCTGTGTAGAGGTTTGCCCTGTTGATTGTTTTTACGATATTCGCGACTCCAAGTTAAATGAGCAGTATGCTACCGGTCCCGCCGCTTGGTCTACATCTGGTGATGAAGATACCAAAAAGAGGGGCTTCGGGATGTTAATGATTCATCCTGATGAGTGTATTAACTGTGGAGCGTGTCAAACCGAATGCCCAGTCGAGGCTATTTATGAGGACACAGGAGTTCCAGAGCAGTATCAGGCCTTCGTTAAACTGAACGCCGATACAACCATGGCTCTGAACAATGAGCAGCTTGATGCTCATAGATTAACCTCCAAGGAATAGCACTTAAAAACTCTTATACTTGCGATGACGAGGCCGCCTTTGTAACCTAAACAGAGGCGGCCTCCTTCATTTTTAGGGTCTGCCAAGGTGTTTATTTGTAGTAACCAAGGCATGAGACTGAAGTATACTTTCCTATCGCTGGCGCTATCTACCTTAACGATCGCCCTACCACCTGTGTCAGCTCAGCCACCAGGTCTATCAACAAAAATTCAGAAATTAGTAGAGAGGTTATCTCCTAGTCATAATGTATCAGTAGTTGACCTCAGAACAGGGGAGTCAGTTTATAAGCACAGAGCTGACGACAAGGTTAAGCCAGCTAGTATCTTAAAGGTGGTAACATCGGCGGTCTCGCTATCTCTACTTGGTCCTGATTTTAGGTTCACTACAAAATTTATGATTGATCCTGGGGCAGGAAAGGCGGGCTATTTGCCAGCATTGTATATAAAGGGAGGGGGAGACCCTTCGCTCACCACCGAGGAGTTGATTATGGTGACCCGACGAATAAAGAGGTTGGGTATCAAGCAGATCGGTAAGGTTGTAGTTGATGATTCGCTATTTGATGGGGATAAGTTAAGAGTGGGTCACAAAGCATACGAGGCAGGAGCCTCTGCAGCGGCCTTCAATTTTAATACCCTTGGGTTTGATATATGCCCAACTGAGATCGGCCGGCCAGCGCGAGTGCTTCCCGATCCGCACGAGCTTCCTGTCACTCTGATGGGGAAAATTATCACCTCAAACAGTCGTAAAGCCTACTATCAAATCAATGACGAGTCTCATGTTGCTGGCTCGATGTCATTCAGCTTGAAAGGGCAGGTTAGAAAATCTCCAGCATGTCAGACAATTTATAGAAGTATAAGCCATCCTGCCTCCTACCTAGGATCTTCCCTGATCGGGATGTTGGGTAATGTTGGCATTAAAGTAAAACAGCGGACACCAGCAGAGGGATTTACGCCGAGAAATGCGCGCACTTTGTTAGATCATGCATCTAAACCTCTAAGTCAGATTGTGTGGGACCTTAACCACTATAGTACGAACATGATAGCTGAGCAGTTGGTGTATCACGTCGGATTCTCGCGGAATAACACGTTGAGCAGAGATGCCGGATTGCAGCGACTCGGTTTGTATTTGGAGCGGTTAGGGTACTCAAGCACGCAATTTGAACTGTACGACGGTTCGGGCCTTAGTCACGACAACAGGGTTACAGCATCGATTATGACAAGTGTTCTGAAGGATGCCTATAAAAACCAAGTTATCTGGCCTGAATTAGAGTCTTCGTTAGCCGTTATGGGTCGAAGTGGAACTCTCCGTAAGCGATTGCGAGGTCTTAAGGGCGGGGTAATTAGAGCTAAAACAGGTAGCTTAAATAACGTATCTTCCTTGGCTGGATACGTTTTTAGTGATACCGGTTATAAGTATGCATTCGCAAGTATCGCAAACGGCACAGCCGTGCGTCAGGCTAAGCGATTAGAAGAGGAGCTTGCAAAGTTGCTTTTGTTGGGGAAGTAGGATTAAGGGATGAAGCGTAGTGCCTTTGGTCTAATTTTGGTGGGGATTTTGGCATGCTTGCCAACCGTTGATTCGGCTGCCACCCCTATGGCTGCGTATGCTTCTCCTGGATACCTTAATAAAACACGAACATCTCAATTTGCTGCTAGTCCAGAACTTCGTCCGCGTATCAATTTCTGGATCGATGTTTTTACCAGGTACGGAAAAGATGAAGTAGTTTTCCATCACCGTGATTATCCTGGTGTGACATTTGGTTCGTTAAGTTTTGTGGCTGAATCAGGTCACATGAGTCCCAGGCAGTTAGAGAATCTCAAGAAATCTCAGAAGCTCGCTTACGAAAAGCGGGTGTTGGGAGCGTTCCAAAATTTGGCGCGCGGTGCGGCTCCTAAAAACTCATTAGAGCAGTCCATTGTTTCTCAAATGAGATTTATTCCAGGTGGTGTAAAAAAATATCAGAAAGTCGTTCGTGAAAAATTAGTTCGCAGCCAGACTGGTATTAAGGAGCGATTTGCCGATGCTATCCATCGATCTGGAAGATACATGCCGATGCTTGAGGGGATATTCTCAGAATTTGATCTGCCAAAAGAGCTAACCAGATTGCCGTTCGTTGAGTCAAGTTTCGATTACAAAGCCTACAGCTCTGTTGGCGCAGCTGGTATCTGGCAATTCATGCCTCGGACTGGAAAAGTTTTCGGACTTAGAATTACTTCCGCTTTAGATGAGAGAAGGGATCCTGTTGAAGCTGGACGAGCTGCCGCTAAATATCTGAAGCAGGCCTATTCTGCTCTAGGGACATGGCCATTAGCTCTTACCTCATACAATCACGGAGTAGGTGGTGTAAAACGAGCTGTTCGAAAAATGGGCACCTCTGATATTAATCGTATAATTGAGCACCACGGTGATAGAGCTTTTGGTTTTGCATCTAACAATTTTTATCCAGAATTTTTAGCAGCATTAGAGGTTTATAATAATCATACCAAATATTTTCCGGGCTTAGATATCGAGCGCCCTTTAAGTTTTGATGTGATTCGGTTAAATAATACTTATTACGTTTCATATCTAACAAAAAATCTTGGACTTTCAGTTGCAGACCTTAAACCTTTAAATTACGCAATTAGTGAAGCTACCTGGAAGGGGCGGTATCCTATTCCGAGGGGATATAACCTAAAAGTCCCTAAAGGGTACGGCTCGAGAGGATCTAAACTAAAAGCCCCTGAGCCAGTGGCGACTAAAAAATCTGCGCCACAAAACCGAGTTTCTTTGACGAATAAGAGTGCCGCCAAGGTGAATTCTACTAAGCGTCCACAGCAAAAAATCATACCGAAATACTATAAGGTTAGAAGAGGGGATACCCTGTGGTCTATCAGTAAGAGGTACGGCGTTAGCGTAAATCAAATAAAAGCCTTGAGTGGCCTCAGATACAATAGCATAAAAGTGGGTCAGACCCTGAGACTCGCCAGATAAAACCACCTAGGTAACTCTTCTCTAGTGAGTCTCTGCTCGCTGGGGTATTATCTCTCCTGTGAAGAGCCCTGAGCCTAAATTGCCAAGCCCTCGTTTGACCTATCTTTTAGCGGTCCTCTTATTTTTATCGTGCTTTGCTTTGTATGAGCCACGTGCAGCTTGGTCTCCTCAGGAGTCTGATGGTGGAGAATATGCCACCGCTGCGGTAACAGATAGCATCGTGCATGAGCCAGGGTATCCAGTATACATGGCGATTCTCAGAGTTTTAATTGATACATTCAACCCAGAAAATCCATACTATGCGCTTTCTCTATTTTCGGTAGTTTGTCAGGCCGGAGCAACAGCCCTTCTCTTTTTAATTCTTAGAAGATTGGGAGCCTCAGAGGGGTTGAGCTTTTTGGCGTCTCTGGCTTGGGCCACGTACGGCCCAGTTTTTAGGACGGCCACAGACGTGGAGGTCTTTGCTTTTCACAATCTACTATTAGGTTTTGCCATATATATCGGTTTAAACATGACCTCTCTAATCGGAGCGCTAGCCTTCGGCATCAGTATTGGGTTAGCCGGTGCGCATCATCAAACCATCTCACTATGGGCCCCATTCTTTATCTTTATCGGCTTTGCTAAATTTCACGGGCCCTTGAGATGGAGGGCTTTTGGCGTAGCTTTTGGTGGCATATTAATCGGGCTCACATCTTATATCACACTTATGTTCTCTCACGGGGGTGCCCCTGTAATAGCATTTGCTCCTCCAAAAACTTGGGCTGAGCTTTTAAATTATATTCTAAGATCAGGGTATGGGACCTTTAATTTAAGTGTATCCTCACCTGGTGATAATATATCCTACATCTGGCATTTCATTGAATCAGCGGTTTTGAATCTTCCTTTTGCTTATTTTGGTTTAGTCGCACCGTTTGTTTATTTTTTCTTGCTGCGTACCGTAAGTTCGCTCGCCTGGATGCTTACAGCTGTGTTCCACTGGATATTCTTGGCTCTTTTGGTGCTACCTAATGATTTGATTTCTTTCGGTGAGTTTGTCTCACGCTTTTACGGGTTAGTAGCTTTTGGCGGAGTAGTTTTGGCCGGGTATGCTGTGGGTGGACAGCGTTTATCGGCCCTGATGGAGGGAGTTTTCGGTAGTCTAATATTTTTAGCTTTAGTGATTTCGTTTCCAAATGCATTGGATTACGCCAATTCAAGCCGCGATAGGGTATTTGAGATAGAGGCCAAAGGTATTCTTGATGTAATTCCGGCCCGTGGAATTTTAGTAACTCAATCTGATAGGGTT
The DNA here is from genome assembly GCA_964633685.1 of uncultured Bdellovibrionales bacterium. Taxonomy (GTDB): domain Bacteria; phylum Bdellovibrionota_C; class UBA2361; order UBA2361; family J135; genus JAWXBT01. The sequence continues at coordinate 11,353 of CAZWGK010000066.1, forward strand.
GGTATGGCTACTGCGTATCAGAGTTGGGTCCGTAACCATCGGACAGATGTCACGATAGTTTCTAAGGGATTATTGAAGATGCCGAGTTACCGTGCAGCTTTAGCTGAGAGAGATCCTTTATTGGCCGGATTATCAGGAGAGCCTGATCAAATCGTTGCAGAGATAGCTAGCCGCGGGTTAAAGAGCGGTCGAAATATTTTTACTGAGGTAGGCGGCTCTGTGCCTGCAGATTTTATCGCTCTCCCAGTTGGGATGGCTTGGCAGATGGTGCCCACCACTCAGTCTCCTGATTTCAAAGAAGTTACGAAGCGAATTTTTCAATCCTGTGCAAATTGGCCAGATAATATCTCCGTCCCTGGCAGGAGTAGAAAAGCTACTCGTGCAATAGTAGGTGATATATTTTTATGGGCTATAAATGCCCACACACCATTAGTTTCAGAGCCTGAAATTGCTCAAAAACTATCCGATGCGAGGGACCTTTTTATTTACGGAGATTTAACTCTGGCAAGAGAGTCCTGCCGAGAGGGGTATAAGTTAATGGGCTATTCGATAGAGCAGGGCGTTCCTAAACCTATGCCTTACTAAACTGCTCAATTAATTTTAGGAGCTCCTTAATAAATTCATCACTGTAATTTATCGCTGTGGAGTCACTCTCAAAAAATGGATTCATCAAGGTTAGGCGAAGCAGAGTAAGCTTTGAATCGTCAATTTTTGCATTCCATGATGAAACATAATCATCGAGAAACGGAGCATAGTTTTCCCACTTGAGACTGGTCATTGAAACAAAGAATGGGATTTTCTCATTATAGTTTATAGCTTCATAAATCTGAGAGGCTCTATTATTGGAGGCCGTGATGCTTTCG
>CAZWGK010000067.1:0-12204 GCA_964633685.1 uncultured Bdellovibrionales bacterium
CCTTACTATTGAGAGCACAAGGATCTGAGGAATTCCCCCATCTGCACTGGATCGTAAGGCTTGTGAACAAATGAAACTTTAGGGTCATCCTTAAAGGTATTCATAATTTCTGGATCAAGATCTCCAGATATTAAAACGATTGGAAAGCCGACGTTTTTAGCTCTAATCTCCTTATAAACATTAACTCCTCCCCCATCTGGAAGATTAATATCTACAAGAGCTAGATCAAATTTCTGCTCATCAAAAAATCTAACTGCGGCAGAGCCTTCTCCCACTGCGATAATAGTAAAACCTTGTAGCTCTAAAACCCTCTTCGCCGCATCCCGAACAAATTGATCATCCTCAACGAGAAGTAATTTCAAATTTATTTTCTGGTTGAGCATTGGGTCCGTCATAAAATTGAATATCGGCGTGATAAAATATCAACTTGAGGGTCGCAATTGACTTTTCCTACAGCACAGAGATGTTGCAGAACTTTAAAAGTAATCTCAGGATCTTTTTTTATAACACCTGCTAAATCATCTACAGATTGCGGCACCGAGCTCTCGTGAAGAGCCTTTAATAAATCTTTCTGCACACCTAAGACCTCTGCGGCTGCTTTTTTTCCGGCCTCAACCCCGGGCTGATGATATGCATTGATATTGATCAAATGTGCATAAATACCAACAAATCTCTCAAAAAGAGCTATTAGCATACCGACATTAAACTCGGAGGTGTCTCCGATCGTCACAGTTATCGAACCCCGACCATTATCTGCTAGGGCTTTACGCGTGCCCAAATAAAAACCGTTTAGATAGTCTGAGCTGGTAATCCCTGGCTCAACATCGATTCCAATCCCCGCTCGATCTTTTAAAGCCTCAATAAAAATTACAAAAAAGTTTGGAATCCCATCGCGCAGCTGTTGAACAAAAGCATGCTGATCTGTGCTACCTTTATTGCCGTATACGGCAATACCTTGATGAACAACATTACCTGATAAATCTTTTTCTTTACCTAAACTCTCCATTATTAATTGCTGTAAGTAACGGCTGAACAACTCAAGCCGATCCCGGTAAGGCAACACGACCATATCTTTTGCGCCACGACCCTCAGTCGCTGCAAATACTGCTGCAGTTAACATAGCGGCTGGATTCTTCGTCGGATCCGCAATTCGACCCAACTGGTCCATGTATTTAGCCCCACTTAACATCTCAGAAATTTTTATTCCTTGAAGAGCGGCTGGCACCAACCCTACAGCAGAAAACTCACTAGTTCGACCTCCGACCCAATCCCACATTGGAAATCTCGCCAACCAGCCCTCACTGCTTGCCACTTTGTCTAATTGGCTATCAACACCGGTAATAGCCACAAAGTGCTTGGAGTGAGCCAATCCGGCCATCTTAAATCTCTCCTTCACCTCCAACATGCCATTCCGTGTCTCAGGTGTGCTTCCTGACTTAGAAACCACAAGGACTAAGGTCTCATCCAAAGACGGTAGCGCCAACACGGCTCTTTCTATTCCCTCAGGATCCGTATTATCAATAAAATAGGGCTTTAATTTATCTTTTGGCCCCCCGAGCGCATTCGCTACAAATTGCGGACCTAAGGCAGATCCGCCGATACCCAATATTAAAACTGCTTTAAATCCCTTATTGGTAGCTCCCCTAATTTTTCCAGTATGAACTCCAGCGACAAATTCATTTATTTTAGCCAAGGTCTGATCTATCTCTGTCTTTAACTCTGGATTGGGGGCGAGCTCTGAATTTCTTAGCCAGTAATGACCCACCATTCTTTTCTCATCTGGGTTTGCTATCGCACCACCCTCTAGCTCGCTCATAAAACTCAGGGCTGATTTTAGCCTAGGCATTAAAGAGCCCAAGTACTCATCTGAAAATTCAATCAGGCTCGTATCAAGGGAAAAGTTTGAATTCTTATCGTGTATTAAAAACTTCTTAAAACGCTCCCAACCCGTGATGTTGTTTAATTGCTCCTTAGCTGCCATATATCGCGCCTTGCATCCAAATTAATTTACGAGTAATTCGTAGCACAAAAATTTAAACTGAACATTCAATGAATTGCACTTGTAATCATCTTTAAACCAGGGGTTACCATTTGTGTTAGAATTGTAATAACATCATTGTAAGTCAGATATTTGTCACAGTATTTTAACGCTCTGCTAAGATGAAAGACCATATTGTTTTTTTACGAGAATTTATCTCCCACTTTGAAGAGACTGGCTCCGTTGCTCCGAGCTCTAAGTGGGCAGCAGAGGCTATGACCCGCTCAATTCGCTCGGCCAGAGATAAAATAAATATCTTAGAGATAGGCCCTGGCACTGGTCCAGTCACCGAGAGAATTCTTGCCGATATGGACGAGGGTGATTCACTGACAGTGTGTGAGATTAATCCCCGACTGTTAGAGGCTTTAAAGACAAAGCTCTCAACCAATCCAAACTATCTAAAACATCGAGAGAGAGTAACTTTCTTTGAAGGCCCCATCCAGGCTATGCCTGAGGTAACCCAATACGACTCAATCGTCTGTGCTATCCCGTTTACCAATCTGAAGGTTGAGGTTGTTGAAGAGATCTTTGATAAGCTTGCCAGATTATGCAAAGAGACCTCGAAGATAACATTCTTCGAATATATCGGTCTGAGAAAAATCGGACGATTGGCCTCGCTTAGAGACCGCAGAGAGCGGCTAAACAATATCGATCAGTTTTTTAAGAAGCTATACGCTCAGAGATTCAACCAAGAGTCAGAGAATGTCTGGCTAAACCTGACCCCCATTAAGGTTTTTACTCTTTCGCCAAAACTTGCTGCCTAAAAAGCCTATTGGCCCACTTAGTACATAACCGAGCGCTAACACCAGAAATCCGATAGACGAGTTGTACCAAATAAGGGCGATGCTACCTCCCAGCACTATGAATAAAAACTTGTTCATCGTTGAAAATTTCAATCTCTTCACCGAAAAGAACTCTATTTTTGAAACCATCAAATATGCGATTGAAAGCATTATCACGGTAAATAAACTTACCATGGCTGCTGAGGGTGCTACCTTGATTGCAAAATTTACAGTCGCAGCCACGGCACCTGCTGCCGCTGGAGTCGGTAATCCTTGAAAATTATGAGTAGTCATTGGCTCAGCAATATTGAATCTGGCCAACCTACTAGCCGCTGCCAAAGCGTAAACAAAAGTTACGATCACCCCGAATTCATCAGCTGGAACGCGAAAACACCAGCAATAAATTAAAAATGCGGGTGCGATACCAAAAGAGATAAAATCGCTAAAAGAATCGAACTCGACTCCAAACTTTGAGGTTGCATTTAACCTGCGCGCAAGTCGACCATCTAAACCGTCTAAAAGAATCGCGATGGCGATTGCAATTAGAGCCTTCTCGTATCGCTCCGATGCTGCGTAGATAATAGTTAAAAATCCGCAGAACATATTGCCCAGAGTAACGGCGTTCGGCACTAAATATTTGCCACGTCCCCAAGGAGTCTTTTTCTCTTCACTTAAAAAAACGACTGGGCTCTCTTTATTCATCTGCTCACCTTGATTAAAAATCTTCCCGCCTGGGCGCTTTCCGGTTCTAAACCTATCATATTAAGGCTGCTCTCGTAAAAAGAACCAGAATTATCAATAACTATCACAGTATGGCCCAAATTACAGAACCCCTGAAGAAGGGCTTTGAGTCTACTTTTTCCAGAGTCTGAAAGCCCTACAAATGGATGCTCTATGATCACGAGACAAAATTTATCTGATTCAATAACCTCATATAAATTGGCTGCCCAATAACAGAGTCGAATATCATCGCTCGATAAATCTACACCCTGAACACCCAACTTAATTCCAGATAATCCCAGTTGCTCTACTAATGAAAGCAATGAGGCCACCTCTCTGACTCCGCTTAAAAGTGGCCTAGTCTCACCCATCGTAGACTTGAGCAATTTACCAAAAGTGAATCCACCAAAACTTATTAAACCAACTGCGCCAATTAATATTGCACCATCACAAATTGAGCACTCCGATGCGGCGAAAGGGGCACTCTGCACTACCTTGGAGTGGCGAGACAAGCATTCCCAGCAATACCCCCCTTTGCTGGAGGAGTAAAATTGCTTCTCAGCTAACCCCGCCATTCTTGCTTCGGCCGTACTTGCAAAAAGCCTTGCCAAGGGCTTAGTTAAACCGAGCAAATCCATGAACAATCCATCACTTTCCCCCTGAAAATGGGGAATTTTTAGAATTCGTTTAAAACTACCTCGAATACTCTTATCATTATAAAGGCACGACATGAGCACTTCTTTTCCGACACCACTTGGTCCGTGTACAATATTAATTTCACCGACTAATACGGATATCTCTGGCAGCTTGTAACGGTCCTTGTCGTAGGGGCCAAAACGCAAAAACTTTTGAGCAACTTTGGCTTGTCCAAATCCACCCTTAGGCGATTGAGGGTTATATTTTTCCGCGTCGATTCCTACACCCACTTTTTCAAAAAGTTCAATTAAACGAGCACGCTCAGAGGTTTCAAGGAAAGCAAAAACCTCCCTAAGTTCTAAGGATAAATCCTTAGAACTTATTAACAGGGCTCTGGCTAATATCAGTCTTAAACGCTCTCCAATTGAAAGTTCGTCTAATCGACAATCCAAAGAGTACTCTCCAAAACCGAAATCCAAAAGCGCCTGCAGCGACCGCCTAATGAGACCACCTCCATCAATCCCAGGGACCTTAGAGCTAGCAAAAATATGGGCCAATTCTGAGATCTTGACCGATTTTAATTCGGAGCTAACGAGCTCAATTAAGCCCCTCTCAAGGGAAAGAAATTTACGAGGCTGCTCTCGGTTTAGAATACTAGGGTGATTATTAGGGCAGATAAAATCAGGGTTAAAGGACTCAAAAGTAAGCGGTTCGCCTCCGGCTAGGGCTACCGACCATTCAAGTTGACCAAGTAGTTTTACACCTCCTCCAAAATTATCAATCAGCTCGGCCTCGTCGGCTGGAGAAAGAGGCAAAGAGAAAGTTTTTAATAAAATTCTAAGGCTGGCGTAGCTAGAAACTTCCTTGGTTAAAAGATCTTCAAGGGCAGCACCCTTTACTCTTGCCCCATCAAGGATCAACGAAGACCCTCCCGAAAACTGAATAGCCTGATCAATCGAAAGAGACGTAAAATTTGGATCCGTTGGTCTTAAAGCAATAACTAATGTTCCTTCCGATTTCCTTTTTATGGCCTCAACGGCTGAGTTTTTAGCGGCCGGCATAGTAAGATCATCACAGACTGAGCACTTAGGGGCAGCTATTCCCAAAAGAGCAGCCTCTAGTAAAAAATCAACTTTCAGAAATGATAAGAGAGATTTGCTAGGAATCAAATTATACTCACTGACCTCATCGCTCAGATCTTTTAAAACGAGGTCAGCGGGATTGAGAGTAATCTCCCAAGGCCTACTTGAGTCAATTGGAGCCCCATCTTGCGGGCTATTATTCAGGGCTATCTCTAACGAGCGTGCAGATGGCCAGCCCCCAGAAGCGATGGCAGTTTGGATTCCCTGAATTGCTCTAAAATACCTACTCATTTAAATTTAATAATAGAGATTATGTAGACTAACTGGGTAGAAAAGAATTAACATAAATCCCAGTTTACATCGAGAGATAGAGAGCTTCCCTGTGAAATATCCCCTGACAATAAGAGGGTCCCTGGCTGCTATAGGAGCCACCTATCTACTACTAGGTCCGGCTCAGAGCCGAGCAGATTTGGTAGCGGCTATAATCGGCTCGACCGCTATCGCTCTGATTTTCTTGTCGTTCATAATTTGTATTGTGAGCTTCTTACGAACACGCCGCTCTTTCTCAACGAGCATATTCACTTCAAACGATAACACTCAAAGTGGAATCACTGAGCGGCTCGTTTTAAAAACCTCTCCAATTCAGCTTCCACCATTATTTGAATCCCGCATACAAATAATCTTTAAACATGAAGGGGCGTTCCCTAAAGAGCATGTACTAGTCGGCAAAAATCGCTCAGAGAGAACTCTAGTTGAAGATATTACATTCCCTCACCGTGGAGAGTGGGAGATCTCTGGCATTCAGGTGGGCTTAGGAGATATTTTCGGATTAACTCGCCTCTCTTTTCTAAGCAAAAGCTTAACCCCATTTATCAGAGTTAAACCTGGCCAGCAGTATTCAAAGCATATTCCAGTTATCAGCAGCAGCGAGAGAGCTGGCGATGCAGTCGAGCAACATCTGGTGCGCACTGGAGACCCATACGATCTAAAGCAATATCATCCTGCCGATGGAGTAAAACGAATAATCTGGAAGCTCTTTGCAAAGAGCGGAGACCTCTACTCTCGGCTAGAGGAATTTGCAATGACGCCTGAAGGCAAGGTGGCTGCATTCATAATCCCCATGAAAACGGACGACGCGCTCTGCAATTGGACACTAGGATACGTCCGAGAGATGGAATCTCTCGGACTAGATCTAATAGTAGGCGCTGCAGGAATGAGCACAACCGGTAGCGAGCTCGCCAGTTCATATCAATCGACAGAGGATCTTTTAATCAAAAACACATGGGCCACCAGTTGGGGAACCAAGCTAACACCAGCAGAGCTCAAAGACTCTCTAATCAGGGATATCGAAAAAGTAATAACTAGAGCTTCGACATCTGACTCCACTCTGTCCCGAGTTTTATTATTTGTCTCAGGGGAATCTGTAGCGGATAAAAATCACTTACAAGCCCTAGTCGAGCTCGGCAACTTCCTCGAAACCCAGAAGATCGCCCCGATATTCTGCTGTCAGGAAAATAAACTAGTAGGCAAGGTAGAACCAAAACTTGCAAAATTAGTAGATAAATTAATTTTTGAAGCTGACCCTTCGGTAAGCACCGCCGATACCGAGGGCAACTTCTCTCAATTTTTAAAAGTTTGTGCCAACTCGCAGTGGCACGTTATTATCTGATATATGAGTAATTTAAGCTCGCCAAATACAGACCTCAGGTTAACTCGTCGGATGCGGCTCTCTTTATTAGTTCGCTCTATAATATTTGGCGTTGCAATCTTAGCCGTAGATGGGCTTATAGACCTTGGAACCAACCCTTACCTTCTTATTTTAAGCTCAGCTTTTGGAATTTTTATCGGGCACTATCTTGCGAGGGCACGAGTAGCCGTTAGAGGTGGCGCTATTATCGCAGTCGTGTCGCTCTGGGCTCTAAACATCTTGTTGGATTTTTCAAGTGGTCTACTATCAGGCTCAGGAACCTTTCAGATATTTTCAATAAGCCAACATATACTACTCAGTGCTTCGGTACTTTTGCTCGGAACCTTCTCTACCATTGCGTTCTTTAAATTTCGAAACGCTAGCACCTTTGAAATTATCGTGCTGGGTGGGGCTATAATATTCCTATTAGCTCCGCATAGAGATTACCACCTAGACTCTCCGCAGTTTGTATCTCAGCTAGCATGGCATTTAGGACTCTCCCCTCAGGCCGCCTTGCTTATTTGTGGAGCTCTCGTATTAGGTAGTTTATTAATCCTTTCGGCTCTCCTTGAAAATTCACCATTCGTAAAAAGCGAAGAGGGTGAAAAAGGAGAGATGCTTCGGGCTCTGCGTAATCACAGCTTAGGTATCTTAGCCGTCGTAATACTATGCTTCTCGCTCGGAAAATTTATCTACAGCAGATATGATATCGCCCAAGGTCTAACAACCAACGGAGTAGGCGAGGCAAACCAAGAGGGAACATCACCTCTAGGATTCCATAGCGCGCTAGGCAGCACAAACCAGCCCGCCGCTCTGGTAAGACTCGAAGGGGACTATTCCCAAAATCCATTTACGCCGATGTTGTATTTGAGAGAGGGCGCCTTATCTAAGTTCAATGGCAAAGAGCTCGTAATTGCCCAGGCTGGTGTTGATACTGACGTTCCTAACACTCCTCCTGCCGAGATATTTTCAGGCACCGAAGATAAAAATCTGACAGCACGGGTAGCAGTAACTCAATCAATATACCTGTTAGCTGATCAAAAAGTTGCCTACGGCGTGGATTATCCGATCACAATAAAGCAGCTGAAGAACCCAGATCCTAATAGGTTCCGAATGGCCTTTAGAACTTACTCCTTAGCGCCTACCTATAAATTAGATGAAATTGATTTTTCAAAAATCGGTGACACCCGTTGGTCTAACGAACTCTGGAATCACTACACTGAACAGCATGCGGATCCACGATATCGAGATCTAGCACTCAAGTTAACAGCCGAAAGTCCAGCTCCGATTCAAAAAGCGAAAAATCTTCTAGAATATCTCTCGAAAAATTCTATTTACACCCTCACCCCTAAACATGAGGTAAAGCCAGATGAGGACCCTGTGGCGCCTTATCTATTTGGCGACATGAGGGGCTATTGCGTGCACTTTGCACACGCCACAGTCTATATGCTGCGAGGCTTAGGAATCCCCTCTCGTATTGCAACAGGGTACATGACCGATTTAAGCCAGGCCAAAGACGGTCATATCTTGTTGCGCATGAGTGATCGTCACGCTTGGGCCGAAATATACATAGAAGAGAAAGGCTGGGTTCCTTTTGATATTCAACCCGAGCAGGTCGAGAATGCTGCCGAAACTCAAGTGGATGCAAAGCTACTTGAAGAACTAATGGGCAAACTTGATCCAGGAGAGGAGATCCTTCCAAAAGAAAAAGAAGAAGAGACCGAATCTCCGCTAGAGGAGAGTGAGAACATAATCCCTATTCCGGCGGCACGTGATATTTTAATCGCTCTCGGAATTTCAATCGTTCTTCTCTTCGCAGGAAAGCTTTATCTCCGATATGCCTGGCTCCTACCTGGCTCTCTTCCAAAAAGAATTTATAGGGCCCACCGGAGCGGAGTGTTAACCCTTGCTGATTTAGGAATATCACGCAACGTCGGCGAAACCTGGAATGAGTTTCAAAAGAGAGCCTCAGGCACGCTAAAGGGAGATGCTCTTAATACAACACCTCTACTGGAGGCTGTAAAATACGCCCCTAAACCGAGAGGAATCAGCTACGATTCAGTGGCTAAGGCCATGAACAGACAACAGGCCACTATAAAAAACATTCCGTGGTGGCGACGATTTCTTGGGGTGATTAATCCTCTAAGCATATTTGGAGGAAACGGATGAAGACAGCTAAACTCAATTGGCTCTCAAACAAGTGCGGTGCGGCGATCTTAGGATTGATCATCGCATCAACAGTTCCTTGCCACAGCTATGCGTTCACGCCCGAATCAGATGCAGTTATAAATTTAGAGGATGACGGCGCAGACAAAGATAAAAGTGCGGCTGAACTAATAGCCGAAGCTCAATTATTACTGAGTGACGAAAGACCTCTAGATGCCCGAACCAAGCTCCTAAAAGCTCTCAGCAAAGAGCCCAAAAACTTTAAACCGCACATGCTTCTTGGCGGCTACTACATGATTCATGTGGGACACTTTAGGCTCGCCCTCTCTTATCTAAAACAGGCTGAGAAGCTCTTTGAAAAGAGTAATGGTAAACCACCTTACGATGATTACGAATTAAGAGATGATCATGCGCGCATATTGTATCTTCTAGCCGAGACAAAACTAAACCTAGACAACTATCGAGGTGCGCTCACAGCACTTGATGAATATGCGAAATACTACTCGGGCAGCTGGTATCCTGGTTCGCGAGCCTGGGTATTAATGAAGCTCGGTCGAGTTCAAGAGGCTACCAGAATTGCGCGCTTAGGAATTTTAATGGGCGCCGAGCCTGGCAGAACTCTCAACATACTCGGCATACTGCTATCGATGCAGAATCAAAGACAAGAATCATTACGCGTATTCGATGAAGCAATCACTTACGAATATTCCCTGGGGTCATCTGGTCAACCAGCAACGCCACTAAATAATTCGGGAGAGGTTTTTAGAGAGATCTTTGAAGAAGATCGAGCTGAGGGATCTTGGCTGCGCGCCGTAGGCCTACCTGACGGCTGCGAGCATGTTCTGCCGAGTCTTAATTTAGCCAACCTTTATATAGAGCAACTTCGATTTGATAGAGCCAATTGGGCCATGAATAACTTCGAAGAGTGCAACAGGCAATTTCCACTAAGAAATGGCGAAGAGCACCGTGCTCTTGTGCACATGGCTCGCGGAAGAGTATCACTTCACACTGGCGATATCGAAGAGGCGCTCAAACACCTAGAATCTGCAACAGAGAGGCAGCAATGGTTTGGCAAGATAGGAACCAATCCGAACGATCTCCGAGCTGCCACCACGCTTTCTCTAGCCCAGGCTTTAAAAGCCTCAAATAACCACCTTGATTTAGAGATTATTGAATCACCATGGCATTGGTTGGAGATTAAAAAGAAGAAGATCTCCAACTCAATTAGGGCCTGGTGGCTAATGCGCCGAGCAAGACAGATACTCTCTGAGGATTTAAAAGACTTCGAGGATATTTACATAAGAAGCACAGATGCAATGTTAGAATACCACACCTTGGGCGACGTAATGGAGGCATTTCCAACCAGGGTCCTCTTGGAAAGGGTAAACCAAAGAAGCTCCTCCGATACTCGGACTGAGGCCACAAATTACTACTACGCCTACCTTGCTCAGAATTATCTAGCCCATGGGCAAACCAAGCAGGGACTCCAAATGCTAGACGAAACTCTAACCAACTTGAGAGATCTTGCTGATGATGGATTAAAGGCTCACCTTTTGGGACTTAAGCTAAAACATCTAAAGATCGAATCTTCAAGCTACTCTGAGGCTGCGATTGAACTTTTTAAATTAGCTCCAGCTGAGGTGATAAATAAAGGTGCCAAGCTACCGGTTCGATTCTCTGGTCTAACACAGACAGCGAAGGATCTAATTAAAGAAGGTCCATTTCACGAAGACGAAGACTCTCAATACTTGATATCTACCAGAGAGGTCGATGGAAAATATGTAGTCTCATTAACCTCTAATTTAAATACCGAGCTTAAAGAGGGAAAAGGAGAAAATCTGACTACAGCATATAAGGATTTTCTAAGAGTAGCGTTTAGAGAGAAAATTTAGTTATAATTTTTTAAGAAGCATAGAAGAGGATAAATAAATGGAAGCAGTCGCTGATAACAAAAAAGAGCTCGCCCCAAACTTCGAAAACGCATTCAAGGTCGCTTACAATCTAACGACGGCGCTTGAATCTGTGGTCAAGGGGCGCTCTGAGACGATCAAATTAGTAATTTCTGCCCTAATGTCAGACGGCCACGTGCTATTAGAGGATTATCCGGGCTCCGGAAAAACGACCCTTAGCAAAACTCTGGGGCGACTAATTGGAGGCGATGATAATTCTAATCAATCTCACATCCTGCCATTTAGAAGAATTCAGTTTACCCCAGATATGCTTCCTGGAGATGTATTGGGAGTTAACGTATTCGAACCTAAAACAGGATCCTTTAGATTTATTCATGGACCAATATTTGCACACATTGTGTTAGCAGATGAGATAAATAGAGCGGGCCCGAAAGTACAGGCTGCCTTTTTGGAATGTATGGCCGAAAAGCAGGTGACGATCGATAACAATACCCATCGACTAGATGATCTCTTTTTTGTGATTGGCACTCAAAATCCACTTGATGTAGCTGGCACCTATCCACTACCACTGGTGCAATTAGATCGATTCTTATTGAAGCTTCCGATGTCTTATGTTGATGCCGCTACCGAGAAAGGAATCTTGGCGGACCACTCAGAGATTGAACACAGGGCAATCTCAATAGAGTCTGTTTGCAGCAGGGCAGATATTCTCGAATCAAGAAAAGCCTGCCATGCGGTTCACATCAATGAACCACTGAGAGAATGCATGGTGAACATCATTCAATCCACAAGAAATAATCCATTGCTCCCGTTTGGAGCCTCGACAAGAGCGGCTATCATGCTCCAAAAAGCTGTAAGAGGTTGGGCATTAGTGCAAGGAAGAGACTATGCAACTGAAGATGATCTTAAAACAATGATACCCCATGTTCTACTTCATCGCTTAAAATTTCACGGTGGAGCCGGAGACCCCAAAAAGGCGCTGATGGATCTTGCAAATCCTCACCTAGAGAAGTTAATTCGAGCGATTAAATAATTGTTTTTGAATCGAGATTGGAAGAAAGAACCGCCAGAGTGTAAGAGCCTTTAAAGGGCAAACACAACTCTAGCGGTTCTGAGACGATGAACCTTTGGGATTAACCGTGGTTCAGGGTTCTTCCAAGTGACTTACTCAACCCTGAAGGTC
>CAZWGK010000068.1:0-11903 GCA_964633685.1 uncultured Bdellovibrionales bacterium
ATCGTATTTGCAAGCTGTCTAATCAACTTCTGATCCCCTAGTTCTTTAGCTGCTACTTCAAATCCCTCTTTCACAACTACTTTGAGACCAGTCTGAGCGGCAGTTTTTAATCCCATTACACCTAACACTGCGCCACCAGCGGCGCCGGCTGTTGCCACGGTAGCAGCGATAGAGCCTGCTGACATCAATGCAAAAGCACCGTGCATTGCGGCACCTTGCCAATCACCCTTAATTGCACAGCCAACACATCTTACAGCATCACTGATACCTGTTATCTCGCCCGCCAACTTAACAGCTCCGACGATAGCCTTTCCACCGTCTTTTAAATCACTCATGGCTTCTTTTATATTTCCCGTGGTTCGCTCTACGAACTCGGCACCAGTCATCTCCCCCTTTGCAACCTTGTAAAGATCCATGGCCGCTCTAGGAGCTACAGCTAAAAGCTCTGCGGTTCCTTTCGCTAGGCTTCCAGCTCCTTTTACAAGATCTGTAAGACCGATATCGTCTGAAATACCCTTAACAAAGCCCCAGGCGGAGGAGAAAAATCCGCCCTTCTCTTCCTTGGTTTCCTCTGGTTGAGTTTTTAATTCGGCTAAATCCTCTTTTACCTGCTCGACCTTGGCTTCGAACTCACGGTTTTTACGGTCTACATTAATTGAATTTATAGCCTTGGCCGAGAAATCGTGCTTTTGCTCAAGCTTGTTCAGCTTCGATTCGACCTCTAAAACCATCGCTTCTTTGTCCTGCGGTGTAATATCAGGCTTATCAAGCTCTAGCTCAGAAGTTGCTACTTCAATTTCATTCAACTCATCTAGCTTTGACTCAATTTCAATCTGGCTCTGTAATTTTGCAATTTCATTTGCCTCATGACTTAAGGCTGGAGGTGGCCCCATTCCCTTTAATCGCAATAGATCTCTCTCAGCATTTAAACTGCCAACTGGGTCTCCACCAAACTCATTCCGAACTCCCTTGAAATCTCGCTCAGAGGAATGTGTTACATCTGCTAACTCTTGGGCACGCTCAATCGTTTTTTGAGCTTCTGGATTGTTTATTAAATCATTGAGAGGATCACTCTCAATTGAAATAGGATTTCCTTGCTCTTGAAAATTCAGATCGTCGATTTGATTCGAAGAAGATGGGCGCTCTTTTAGAGTTTCTTGCATCATGACTAAAACCGAACCCGAACCAAAAATAGAACTTTTAAAACTTCTAAGAATGGTTATTAGGATTTTGGGGCAAACAATATCCTACAGACAAAGACAATTGATTTCATTAGGTATTTTAGGGGTCGGGCTGCAATATTAATTTGAAAAATGACAAACAGCATAATTTGCAATACTTAAGGACATGGGGAAAAAATATCTAACCTCTCTCTGCCTAATAGCACTCGGTTGCTCGATGGCAATTGGTTACTATCTGAACTTTCATTACAAGATTTCAATTCTCTTAGCAGGAATTATCGCACTTAATATATCTGCCCTGCTTTTTATGAGCATCGACAAAGCTGCTGCTAGGAGAGGTAGCTTTCGAATTCCTGAAAAGCTGCTTCTATTGATGGCGACTCTAGGGGGAACCATCGGGATCTTTCTAGGGAGCCAGTTATTAAAACACAAAAAATCAAAGAGTAGTTTCTACCTTATGCTATTTATCATTTTCGGGCTTCAAATTTTTCTCATACAAACCCTAAAAATTAAATTTTACTAAAAAGGAAACTGGACCATGGAAAAAGCTGCTCAGGAGTTTTTAAAATTTAGAGACATTATCGCTAGACTCCGAAATCCTAATGGTGGCTGCCCTTGGGACATCAAGCAAACTCATTCAAGTCTAAAGCCGTTTTTATTAGAAGAATGCTATGAAACTCTCGAAGCAATCGACTCTAACCCAGAGGCTCTTTGCGGCGAGCTAGGAGATGTGCTTTTGCAGATATTTCTTCATGCACAGATCGCATCAGAGTCAAAAAGATTTGATATCGGTGACGTCGTTGAGACGATTTCAACCAAGATAGTATCTAGGCATCCTCATGTGTTTGGCTCTGAAAAAGCTGGAACAGCTGAAGAAGTTAAAGAGACCTGGGAGCAGAATAAGAAGAAGAAACTTAAAGAAGATGAGAGCATCTTAGACTCGATTCCAAAATCACTCCCCGGATGTGCCAGGGCTTTCAGGATTGGAGAAAAGGCGGCTGCCCTAGGCTTTGACTGGGCAAATTCCCAGGAGGTTAAGGGTAAAATAGAAGAAGAGGTTCAGGAGTTCCTTTCTGCACCTAAAGGCTCAGCAAACCATAAAGAGGAGCTCGGAGACCTCCTTTTTGCGATAGTCCAATACGCCCGAAAAGAGGGGATTAACGCCGAAGAGGCCCTTTCTCAGGCCTGCTCTAAGTTCCAAAATAGGTTCCGAAAAGTAGAGCTAAAGGCTGGAAATCGCATAAAAGAGATGTCGTTACAGCAATTAGAGGCGATTTGGCAGGAAGTCAAGAAGGAGCCCCTGGCTTGAATATAATCGAGGTAAATGGTACTTTCCCCTCCTTGCAAGATGCGAGGGAGCCCAGAAGGCTTTTGGTATTTACCTTAAATCCTCTGCAAAATTTGAACTAAAACTTTAAAGTTATTTAAAATATGGCAACACATAAATCTGCAATTAAGAGAAACAGACAGAACATAGTGCGTCGTGCTCGCAACAGCCAAGCAAGAGCAGCTATCCGCACCTCAGTTAAGAAAACCCGCTCAGCGATCAAGGCAAACGACAAGGGAGCTAAAGACTTAATGAAGCTCTCTCAGAAGGAGCTAGCAAAGGCAGCAGGCAAAGGTCTTATGAATAAGAAGACTGCCGCTCGTCTCACTAGCCGTTTGGCAAAGCAGCTCAAAGCCTCTGCTAAGTAACTAAGGCTGCGTTCTAAAGGCTGCTGTTTGAACCATTCAGCAGCCTTTTGTCTTCTCTAATCCTAAGAAAATCCCCTATATTCAAACCGAGCGCAGCCAAATCGGCCGCAAATGCATCCTAATTTTATAAATAATCTCGGTTTAGTAGCCGATACCCTTACTACAGGATAAGGCTTTTAGAGCCCTGGATAACCAGCAATTGAGGTGTGTTGCTAATTCCAGGAACAAGTACAATTGGTTATCTAATGAGAAAAAGACCTAGACAGTCAGACGAACAAGCTATCATCTCTGGCACTAAAAATGTGCTAGAGGCGAGTCAACGCCCGCTGGGCCTGGTTCTCTCAGGTGGCGGGTCTCGTGCCGCTTATCAAGCTGGCGTTCTCAAAGCTCTGGAGAATTTCGTGGATTTTGAGGAAACGCCTATCGCTCACATGGCCGGAAGCTCTATCGGGGCTATCAATAGTCTAGTTTTCGCTTCAACAATAAAAAATGGATACAGCTACGCTATTGAACAACTAACCGATCTCTGGGCTGAGCGAACATTTAGAAATTCGTTTAAAGGGTCCCCAACTGCCACCTTTTTGCGCTCAGTAAAAATTGCAATCTTAAAATACGCACGCAATCCTGGTCCACATGCGACCGATGACGCAATTTTTAATCCTGAGCCTCTAATGAATCGCATAGATTCTACAATAGTAAAACACGGCGGTACCGGCGTGCAGGCTCGCGACCCGAAACTAGTATCAGTCGGGGTTATGACCACTATTGAGGGCAAAGAAAGAAAGCCTCTCATGTTCATAAGCAGTAAAGATCGGCTTCCTCAAGAAGTTCTATCTGGAGCCTCTTTTGAGGTCGCTCAAGTAGACGAATTAACAGCGAGACATGGATTCGCCTCAGCGGCGCTACCGTCTGTTTTACCACCTGTATCTCTAGACGTAGATGGCGGCGAAGTGCGATTCGTTGATGGCGGAATCTCGATGAACGTTCCAGTGGATCCGATAGTAAGAATGGGGGCGGAACGAGTAATTATTATAGATATTTCAGGACGTCACTGGTGGCTTGATAGATACGGCGAGCCACATGATAAACGGCCCGATTGGGAAGTTCCAGCTGCGATGCAGACCTTTTGCATGCGTCCTCCTGAGACATTTGTATTAAAAAACCAAAGACCATTTGGTCCAATTCTTAAGGAATCCGTCGGTAAAAATTCAAAAGATTTTATTGCAGCTCTCGGGGCGACCTGGCCTGTATATCAGTTAATTAAGCGCCGACTGGGCGAGGAATTAGCTTATGAAATAATGAGCTACATCGCCTTACACCCTGAATACTCTAAGGCCCTAATGGAGCTTGGCTATACAGAGACCATGAACGCACTTAAAGAGAAATCTAAGATTGATTTCAAACCGATGAATCCAGACGATTTTAAAGCCGAGTCATAATATTTTAGAGGTATTTTTTACCTTAGAGCAGCCGAGCTGCCATTATCATCGGTGCGAACCACTCTATTTTTTTGAGGTCTCTTAGCAGGGATATCAAGAAACTGAGTTAATATATCAATAAATATGCCCGGTCCTGCTATCTCTTTAAACCAAGCAGTTGCTAGAGAGCGGCTCTCATGAATCGCCTGGCTTTTAATATCTGAGCTTGCTTGTGCAGTTGTAATCACTAGGGTTGGACACCTAATCCGTTGCAGATAAGAGCGGGCATCAAACCCCTCACTCTGACTTCGAAACGGCAGACCTAGAGGGAGCCGAGCTTCAATCCAACTAAATATCTTATCAATTTTTTTTATTTGAGGGCGAACTGGGGTGTCTACTAATACTAATCGTCTAACTCTTTTCCGTTCAGCGAGGGCCAACGATATCGCCACAGCTCCACAATTTCCAATCCCAATTACAGTCGCTTGCCTAACTTCAATTTTATCCAAAAAAGCGAGAATGTTTTTAGCCGCTTCATCTATTGCAGAACCAAATTCGGCTAGGGTTATAGAGAAAATCTTATGCCCCTGGATAGGCACTGACTCTAGATGGGAGCGGACGCCGAAATAATCATCAGAGCTTAGTACTATTAAGGACTGACCCGACCCTATCTCTTTTTGCAACTGAACGATCATTCGCTTTTAGGTATAATTGTTAATTCCTGGCAGGACCAGAAAATCATACTTAAATCAATACCATGGCAGGAGATTTTTTGCCATTAGGGCCGCTTTTTTTTGATAAAACAGAGAACTTTTTCTGTATAAAATTTGATCGAAATCAACGATCTGGCTAGACTAAAGGAAGTGCTAACAGGTTCATGAGCACAAGTTTTGCGCTCTTTATTGAAGCTTATGGTAGGGACATCAGGTCCATTTCAAATTATAAGTAGTGACGACGCTGGCGGCGTTGAATCGCCCCAACCTCCTCCACGCCGAAGATACATGTGCCCAAACTACGCCACCTGCCTTGATGTAGCTGGCGCACTCAATTGGGATAACTTCACCTGCCGAGGCTGCTCTGGCGAAATCGATGCGACTCTCTTGTGGCGAGCAAAATGTGCCTTAAAGAAAGATAAAAATCTCGGAAAGATCTTTAAACTGCCTGAAATTGAAACGGTCGATGCAGAGACTCAGCCTGAGCAAACTCAGTGTGCGGTTAATTCAGGTGGGAAGCTTTAACAGGGCTCTTGGTCCCGTACCCTTCAACTAAAAATACTGCTCCCCCAATTACAGCCAACACATACTGTTTAGCCCTCAGAATCAACCCAATCGCAAGTGCTTGAGATGGAGAGGCTCCTAACCCAGTTAAAAAATAAAAATACGCCCCTTCCTGAATCCCCAAGCTATTAGGCGTAAGGGGAATGGCACTAATTAATAAGACTAATGGCAGGGCTACAAATAGATCACTCAATGGTGGCTCTATCCATCCAACTACATAAGCGGTTGCCACAACATTAATAACTGTGAAGGTGTGATACAGATAAGACAGAAGAAGAGATTTAACAATCAAGACTGGATTAGCTCTAGCTACCTTAAATCCCTCTTGAATCTTAGCGAAGTGCGGAACTAGTTTGCGGATCGGTGCAAGCCGATCTAAGCGGTGCAAAATCTTGGGAGAGAGAGCCAACATGGTTACTACAAAAAGTGCTATGGCTGCGCCCACGATCGCAAGCCTCATCGGCACTGTTACAAGATCAACAAACCAGGCGAAGACTAAGCCAAGCGAAATCATCGCCACTAACCCAGTATACCGCTCAAGAATTGTTGCTGCTGCAGCCGAGTGCTGTCCGACGTCTTTCCCGATATAATAACTTCGAGCAGCATCGCCACCAATGTATGACGGGGCGATTAGGTTAACAAAATAACCCAGAAAATATAGAGCAAATAGACGCAAGACTGAAACTTTGGAGCCAAATTGGTGCAAAAAATAGCTCCATTTAAGAGCGCTGACATATAGCAAGACAAACGAGATCAACATCAATAAAGAGATCGCCGACGGAGAGAGCCCAATAAAAGCACTTTTAAGACTAGCAAAATCAACCTGCCAAAATAGTAGAGCAAAAACAATTATTGCTACTAAAATTTTTAAAAGCTTATTTTTTTGCATCACCACCTAAACCTATGGGAGTCGTTGGTTTTGACTTTTGTACTAAGGGAACTTTCTTAGGAAGCTGTGGCTCTACATTTAAAACACCCTCATAAAGACCCAACTCGGCTATAGTCCAATCAAACACTGGATCCTCTCCAGCGAGAGAAAGCTCTAGCTCTATAATTTTTGTTTGAGGAATACTAAATCTAAAAATCCGAGGATCGGTGAGATAATATCTGAGATCTGCATAATCCTGCGCAGTAAAGATCTTCTCTTTAGTGCCATTTGGTAAAGTAATGCTGGCTTCTAATGCCCGCGGAAAATCATGCGGCCACAATCCAAGATCATAGGTAACTGTCTGAAGATATGTCGGCACCACCGGCCGGAGCTTAAAGCTCATCCCCAAAGACTGAGCCTTTGCAGTTCCCCACCTAGTATTATTATTGCCATCAATTGCACCTGATGCAGTTTCATTATTTTCAGAGGCGGCCAGTCTTAATTTGCTGGCCGAAATTATTGGGCCTAAAGCAGGCTCAGGCTTTAAATCATATAGGACTGTATATCCAGATAAAGTAGTAGTCTTATGCTCGACTCTTAAAACCCGGAGAGCATTGGCCACAATCACCCCTTGTTTCGGAGTCAGCACCAAAGGCAAAAGCTCGGGAGTTTTTACACGCTCATATTCTCGAATCCGAACTTGGTGAGGCTCTCTAAACATTACAAACTTTACTTGCTCTTCGGACTCGAAGGCTAATCTATATCCGATCCAATAATTGGTTCTTACATAATCAATTTTATTTTGCTCGCACCAAGCCAGTAGCTCTGAGTGATCTTTTGCCACTCGCTCGCCATCAAACACGTGAGGCTCACCCTCAATTCCCCTTTCTCCCAAGTAAAGAGATGCTGAATTGAGCGTAATTAATAAAGTCAGCCATAAATAAGAAATTAATGGGGCGTATCGATAAACAGCCGCTATAAACGCTCCCACTAAAACCATCATTGGAACATAAAGGGGGAGTAAATATCTCGGAGCTTGAGTCAGGTGACCAAAAGAGCTCATCACGAAAATTGATATTACAGAGAAGAAGAGGAGCGTAATTAAGCGTAGAGTCCAGATTCTCTCTGGATGCCTCTTATTTTTAGACGGCAATAACGAAGCTAGGGCCCAGAGGAGCGGCACACCGTAAAGAACGTACGCCAAAGGGGTCGCTCCCCAAAATATTGGATCAACCGACCAGAACCTATGAGCGCCAAAAATCATCGGCAAAGCCTCAGAGAAAAGCCCTGAGACATGACTCAAGTAGTCCACTGACCGAGAATCTTTAAACATCTTAAGCGAGGCAAATTTATGCTGAAAGTTATAGATCCAGTACGGCAAGCTACCGAGCAAAAATGCCACGATTGTGACAAAGGAATGGCTAATGATTGACGGACCATCCCTGCGATTTCGCATCTTTGAGGAAATTAGATAAATTCCACCCAATAGCGCCATCGGACAGATAAAAAATATGACCTGATTATTTACCCACCAGCCGAGCCCCAACAAAAACCAAATCACAAATGACAGAGAAAGCCTTGGGCGCTCTGCGGCAAACCACTGCGTAGCTAAAACTACTGCCAAAGCCCCAAGAAAAATAAGTTCTGCGAAGCCTCCTCGTGCCTTCGAACTCCACAAGACTAAACTAGTAGGAGCGACCGCTAAACAAAAAGCCGCCACCTGCCCAGCTAACCTTCCTCCAATAGTATTTCCTATTAGGTAAACTAGAGGGATTAACAGAACAGAAAATATGTACGGAACAAATTTTAAGGCCCCAGTAGAGATCCCAAATATTTTGAAAACTGCGGCCGCAATTAGAGCCTCGAAGCTCCCCATATAATGCTGCCCGTAGTAGAAAATAGGTGGGGTTCGTCCCTCTGCTATGTGCTTAGCCATCAAACCAACAATTGCTTCATCTGCATCGATTATTGATTGGATTAAAAAATCTAACCGGAGTAAAGCACCTAAAATCACTATCAGGAGTAACAGCCAGTAATCCCTTCTAACTTTCTGGAGATCGATCATGGCCTTACCTTAGAAAACGCTCATACGCTGCCATAGTGGTCTCCCCCGTGCGGCTCCAAGAGAATAACTCAGCACGCTTGGGTCCAGCAGCTCTCAAATCAGCGGCCACCGATGGATTACTTAGGATTGCATCAGCAGACTCTGCCATCGCCTCTGGGTTACGAGGATCTACCAACATAGCGGCTTTGCCTAGAACCTCAGGCATAGATGAGGTATTTGAACTTACAACTGGAACCCCAGCCGCCATCGCTTCCAATGGAGTTAGACCGAACCCTTCATATAGACTTGGAAATAGAAACACCGAGGTATGCTTGAAAAGCTTTAAGAGATCTTCGTCTCCAACAAATCCAGGCATACATACATCGAGCGAGACCCCTGCCGCCTCAATCTCTCTCTGCAAAACGGGAAACTGCTTATCATCTTTAATCTTGCCAGCAATCACCAGCACGGGGCGGCCAAGCCTCTTGTCTCTTAAAATTTTAAAGGCTTTAACTAGGTTTCCTGTATTTTTTCTTGGATCTATTCCGCCTAAGTACAACACGATCTCGCGACCCGCTGGTATTCCGAGTTTATCAAGTACCGTAGGATCGGCTGGGGAATCATCTGCAATAAAAAATTTGCGATCAACTCCTAGCGGAGTCACTACAATCTTGCCGGGATCAATCCCCAGAATATTCTCGCAATCACGGGCGGTATTTTCACTTATGGCGAGAATTAAATCGGCATTCTTTATCGCCTTGAGCTCCAAATGTCGGGCTAATTTAAACCGCCACGATGGATTAATTGCCTTGTAAAGATCGCTCATGACCAGAGGGATAAGGTCTAACACTGTGACGATATAATTTTTCAATCCCCAGGCTGGAGGATCCATATGTGCAGGAAAATGCACAACATCAAACGGACATCGCGATTTATTTGACAACTGAAGAGGATAGATAATCTGCTGACGCAGGGTGGTGCGACCAACAGGCGCCCAATCCAGAAGGGGTTTGAGCTTACTGCCAGATATTAATGAATCATGCTCAAACTCACCGACTGCGACGTTCGCACCAGAGAGCTGAGCCAAAGATTTGTGCAGCTCCCTTACATATCTACCGATACCGCGAGCTGCATGAGATTTAAAATTAGGGTTCAGTGCGCTTACATCCAACCCAACTCTAAGAGCGGTGTCTAATCCGTATGCACACTGGGCTGTGTTCATAATTGGTATCACTTAGCAATTAACAGCTTTTGAAGTTGTAGAGCTAAAAACAGAGGCAACATTCGCCTTGAATTTATCGTAATGAAGCTCTCTAACTCGGGCCTTGCCGGCTTCAACTAAAGATTGCTTTAGAGCAGAATCAATATGAATCTTATTGATCAACTCCGCGATCTCAGGGTGTCGCTTCTCTGTTACAATTATTCCTCCGCGACCCACGGTATCTGGCAGTGCGCTGCTACCATAAGCGATTACAGGCAAACCGAAATGCATAGCTTCAATAACGGGCAAACAGAAGCCTTCATGCTCACTCATACAGAGATAAACCGATCCGTTCTCATAAAGCGCTCGAATCTCGGTATCGTCTAAACATCCCGCAAAAGTAACAGCGTGAGATAACCTAAGCTCTTCAACTAATCTCTTAATTGAAAATGAATACAGCTCTGTATCGATATCAATGCCTACTAACCAGAGCCTACTGTTCCTATTAATGTGATGATGTAGAAAATAAAAAATCTTAATGACGTCTTCGATTTTTTTATTTGGGGCGAATCTTCCGATGTGCACTACGTTAATTTCAGCGCCACCTCGCACCAATGAAGCGATACCGGAATTAGATGGAACATCCCAACGAGCTGGATCTATCATTAGCGGCAACACAACAGCGTCAAAACCCAACTCTTTTAGCTCGCCTGCGTTGTAAGCCGAATCGGCAATCAGAAGGTCGGTGGCTTTACATAAGGCTGGCAGCTCCGCCTGACCCTGCTTGATATCTGCAACAATTCTTGGATTAACTCCCTCAAACCAATTTGGCGGAGTTAGATTGTGATAGATCAGCGAACGTCTTGCCGACTTTAAGCTCATATAGAGAGGATTGAGTGGCGAGCCAAGGGAATAGTGAAGCAATGCAGTCCCCGCAAATCCTGCCCCATTCTGAGAGATAAAATCTCTATAATCGTGAGTCTCTCCTTTATAGCGAGGATGCGTATTAATAGAATAAATATCACTCGAGATCCCCATCTCTCTAAAGCTACGACGCAGAGCTAAAACCTCGCTGGAAATAGCATCGCCATAACTTAGAGTGTGCACAAACTGATGTATTGCATTAGTAGGCATTAGAGCAGCTCCGACAAATGTTCCTGATTTTTGTTATAGACCCAATATCCGCCGGCCAAAGAGATAAACATAAACCCAAGCATGAAGCAGATTGAGTAGGTCGAGGGAAGAACGCCATCCATTATGAGGGCGTGATATCCCATCACCAGTTGAGCTAGCGGATTAAAATCCAATGAGAACTGAAACTGGGGCGGCACAGTTTGAGGGGTGTATAAAATCGGGCAGAGAAAGAACACGAATGTTAACGCGTTACCCAAAATGTGCTGAATGTCTCTATAAAAAACATTCAGGCTGCTTAATAAAATTCCAATTCCTTGGAGTGTTGCGAACTGAATCAGAATCAGAATCGGCAGTAGCGCCAATGTCCAGTGAAAAGGAACACCACTCCACCACATAAAAACAAAGAGCACAGGGAGCGACAATATAAGGTTAATACAATTAGTGACGATTGAAACTAATGGCAAAATTTGGGCGGGAAACATGGATTTAGTAATTAGATGGCCGCTACCTACGATGGAAGATGTAGCTTCTGTTAAGGAGCTGGTTAACCACAACCACGGCAAGAGCCCGCTAAACATAAATACGGAATAGTGCTCCACTCCTTGAAGCCTGACGTAATATTTGAATACCAAAGAGTAGACCAGCATCAAAAGAAGCGGGTTTAAAAGTGACCAAAAAAATCCCAACACAGAGCCGCGATATCTTATTGCAAGATGTCTCGTCACTAACGCCCAGAGTAGCGCTCTGTAATGGTATATCTGCTGCAAAGAGTTAATCATGGGCGGCCCTCGCTACTGACTTTTCCTGATCGAAGACCCATTTATGATCCAAGACCACCATGCCCACATGAGCCTGTGGAGCACGCACTAAAAATTTCATCATGGCTTGATGGTAATCGTAAGGGTATCCATCTTTCTTATGGGAAGTCGCATCAATAAAATAAGTGCCCTCATTTAGATTAAGAGGGCTGATCTCAAATCGAACAGTACCACGCCCAGTCAAGTGAGGACCAGAAAGTTCCGGAACGGAAACAGCACAGATATCAGTGTTAGTGCCTAGCGTTACAACTCCATCAGAGCGAGTGA
>CAZWGK010000069.1:0-621 GCA_964633685.1 uncultured Bdellovibrionales bacterium
GAGTACTCGCACCTTCACAGAGCTGAAGAGAGGGCCTGGATGCAAGCCAGGATAGAAGAGCGGGTATCGGCGGGCTCTGGTGTTTCAGGTAGCGATAAGCTTCGAGCCATGGAAGGAATCCTTTATGCTGAGCATTTTGAGGAAGAGCTTCACAAGAAATACATAGGGCACAAGCGATTCTCACTAGAGGGCGGAGAGACTCTGATACCGATGCTCCAGTACCTCATTCAACTTGGCTCCGATGTTGGAATCAGAGAGGCGGTTATTGGAATGCCTCACCGCGGGCGACTAAGTGTTTTAGTGAACGTGCTTAAGAAGCCTCTAGCTGAGATCCTTAATGAATTTGAAGACCAAAGCATATATTCAAGCCTTGGGTCAGGCGACGTTAAGTATCACCTTGGCTATGAATCTGTTTATCAGTCCCCCTCAGGGAATGAAGTAAAGCTCTCTCTCGCCTGCAACCCGTCTCATCTTGAGATTGTGAATCCTGTGGTGGAAGGGATATGTCGTGCCAAGCAAGACAAGTCTTATGACTCAGAGCGGGCAGCCGTGTTGCCGATTGTTCTGCATGGAGATGCTGCGTGTATCGGTCAGGGGGTTGTGGCTGAGACTATTAACTTT
>CAZWGK010000069.1:631-6156 GCA_964633685.1 uncultured Bdellovibrionales bacterium
TCGGTTTTACAACTTACGCAGAGGAAGCTCGCTCGACTCCTTATTCAACTGAGTGGTTTAAGGCGATTCAGTCACCCATTATTCACGTCAATGCTGAGGATCCTGAGACATGTTGCTGGGCGGTTCGAGTAGCGCTTGAGTTCAGGCAGAAGTTCAATCGTGATGTAGTAATTGATCTCTACTGTTACCGAAAATACGGTCACAATGAGGCTGATGATCCGAGTTACACTCAGCCCCTAATGTATGCCGAGATTAAGGGCAAAAAGAAGATTTCAGCTGTATATAGCGCGCAACTACTATCACAGGGAGTTACCGAAGAGTCCGAAATCTCAAAGATCAGCGATTCTTATGTTTCAAATTTTGACTCAACTTACTCTGCAAGAAAGAAGGTCCCTGTAACAGAGGCGTGCGCTCTGTACGGAAAACTATTGAAGCGTGTAAGCAATACCTCTATCTCTAAGGATGCGATGAAGCAGGTAACTGATTGCTTCACCTCATTTGAATCAGGATTCACTCCTCACCCTAAACTTGTCAAGATACTCGAGGGTCGACAAGACATCATCAAGAACGGAGAGGGGATTGATTGGGCTTTCGGAGAGGCTTTGGCCTTTGGTTCTCTTATGATGGAGGGTATTAGTATCCGATTAAGTGGTCAGGATTGTATCAGGGGAACCTTCAGCCAGAGACATCTCGGGCTCAGGGATTACCACACTGGAAAACTCTTTTATCCGCTGACGCAATTGCCTGGTGGTTCGTCTATTGAGGTTTATAATAGCGTTCTCTCTGAGTTGGCTGTAATGGGCTTTGAATTTGGTTACTCAACCATCGCTACTCGATCTCTAACAATGTGGGAAGCGCAATTTGGCGACTTCTCAAATGGTGCACAGATTCTGATAGACCAGTTTTTGGCCGCCTCAGAGGCAAAATGGGGTCAGCTAGCTGGTTTAGTGCTGTTATTGCCTCACGGATACGAGGGCCAAGGTCCTGAACACTCCAGTGCAAGGCTAGAGCGGTACTTGCAGCTCTGTGCAGAGGGAAATATGTCAGTCTGCATGCCAACAACAGCGGCTCAGTACTTCCACATGTTAAGAAGGCAGGGGCTTCTAGAGATTAGGCGCCCATTAGTTGTAATGACACCAAAGAGCCTATTAAGAAGTCCAGACGCTGCCTCCTCGGTAAAGGATATCACTGAGGGCTCATTTAATCCGATACTACCTTTGGGGCTATGTGAGGAAGGTAAAGCCAAAAATATATTATTTACCTCTGGCAAGGTGTCCTATGACCTGAAAAAGGCGGTGATAGAGGCTGGGTTGAAGAACACCGAAGTGGTCAGGGTAGAGGAGTTACATCCATTCCCAGCAGCTCAGATTAAAGCCCTCCTAAAGGCCAATTCTAAGGCTAATAAGTTCGCTTGGGTACAAGAAGAGCCAAAAAACATGGGTGCCTGGAGCTTTGTTGATAGACGGTTTAGAGATGAAGCGGGGTTAGACCTGCCTTATTTCGGTAGGCCAGCATCGGCAAGCACCGCTGCCGGATCTAATAAGAGGCACACCCTAGAGCAAGCAAAACTGGTTAGAGAGGCGGTTGAGTACCTAAAAGGTAATTAGTCTCTCCATCTTTGTTGGCAAAGCCAATTGTGGTAATCTCTAGTCATCTCAGTAGTGAGTTGTACCGTTAAGTGCCTTTTTGGGCTCTGACGAAAGAGATGGAGTAAGATGTCAATCTGGGAAAATCTGGTCACACCTGATAGTGAGGGTGCAGAAAGCTCAAATAAGCACGATTTAAGGTCCGTATCCTCTTTAGTAAAAGAGGAGTCGTTACAGAAGGTCGTTGATTTCATCGAAAAAAATTCCGAAAAGTTTTCTGATTTAAGAGTTTGCCCTCAGGCCACTGCTTTGGTCCAAGGAATTCTTAGAGAGGCGATACATGGTGATTCTGAGAGTCTAAAAGGGTTCGTAGAGAGTAAATTGACCGATAACATTGAATTTGAAGAAGGGGACCTATCAGAAGTCGCCGGTCCACAGGTTAGTTCATCTGATCTCTCTTATGGGTTACGTCACCTCGATGACCGTGAGTTTAGAGAATCTGTTAAGAGAGTGTGGGGTTGGATTCAAAGGAACCACGCCGTGTTAACCTTTCTAACTGTAGCCATACAAGAAAAGTTCGAGCTCGATTCCAGACATCAAGCCGAGACTGATATAGCTCCATCCATGCGTCACGGCCTAAAATACGCCGATGAAATTCTATGTTCCTATTTTTCGGGATTTATGAGGGGATATAGCAAGGGCAAGGATAGACGAGAAAGTTATTAATGAGTCAGATAAATAAGACAGGCGCATCTTCTTCAAACTCACCAAAGTTAGGAGCAGAGATCGATTTAACTAAAGAGGCTTTTCCAGCATGTATTTTTTACGATCTCGAGACTACCGATAAAGATCCGATTGGTCAGATTATAAACTTATCGTTTATCGTCACAGATAAAGATTTTAATGTCATTGGCGAGTTTTCTCGGGATGTAAAAATCGGCCGATTGCAACTGCCTCGAGCGGGAGCCATAGCAGCCAACAAGACAGACGTCTTGGCGCATCAAGCTAAGAATCCGCCGGCCGAGCGTGAGGTAATGCACGACTTGTGGGAATTTTTGAATGATGTTTTTGTCCATTCCAAAAGGCTCTCAATTGTTGGATTTAATAACCTGGGATTCGATCAGAACTATCTTCGCACATCCTTTATTCGGAATGGATTAAGCCCTTATTACCGCAAAAATGTCACCGAGAACGATTTATTTCTTTTGACCCAGTCTTTGGCCATGACTCATGAGGATTTTCCGAGAGTAAAGGGTTCCAAGGATAGAAAAGACGGATTAGAGAAAAGGTCGTTATCTTTGGAGGCTATTTCTAAGGCGTTTGGATTGCTAGATGGTCCGCAGGCGCACGAAAGTCGAGACGATGTTCTTTTGACGATTAACTTAGCCAAAGCTTATAAAGATAAATACGGTGCAAACGTAATCGGATTTAATGCATATCAGGCTGGGGCGTTGCATTCTGGAATCGATAAATCAGAGAATCGCGGAAAGATAATAATGAAGCGTGAGCCTGATTATTCACTGAGCCCAGGTAAGTTATTTGTTGAAAAGCCGTTCATGTTGCTGGATGCTAACCACAGATATTCTTTGTGGGTAGATTTGGAGGCATTCAAGAAAGGGGAAAAATCCATAAAATTTGTCAAAGTAGAGAGCGGCCCATTTTTTACGAATGGCGAATTATGCGAGGATTCTGGATTGAAAGCCGTAGCGGAAGAGGCTTTACGCAAGTTCGAAAAGATAAACCTTGGAAACTACTTTACCGAAACAGAGTGCGATATTGAGCAGCACATTTACCGGGTTGATTTTGCAAACCTAGAGGGGCTTAACGCCTTAATTTGGCAGCAGTCCGGTGGTGCTATGGAGTTATCAATCGACGCTAAGAGAGTCTTGGGTCGGTTTAGGCTTGCTAATTATAAGTTGAATGGCAAGCAAGATGAGAAGTTTCTGGCAACCTACAAGGATTATTTACTGTACAGGTACGGCGGTAAGATGAGACTTGATAAGGGCCTTGATTGCGAAGATCGGTTGGCAAAAAAAGAGGCGAGACTTTATTCGCATCCGACATTCAATCAGCTCTTAAAAGAGATTGATGAGAAGGCTGCCACAGGATCTTTGGAAGTAAAGGCTCTCATGAAGAGTCTCAAGCAGTACTACTATGAGTCAGAGGCTTATTCGGTCGCCGGCGCTGAGCTTACTAAGAGTGACGACGGTCAGGAGCCCCAGGCTGATGCTCAAAACGGGCCGAGTGCCGGCCAGTAAGGCACCTAAGCTTGTATTGGTAAGGCCTATAAATTGGGGCTTGCGAAAGGGACTACCTAGGGTAAGCTCCTTACTGAAATAGAACTAGAAAACTATTTCAGTAAGGAGAGGCCATAAACGTGTCTAAAAAGCCTAAAAATAGCCAAGAGACCCCGGAGCATGCCCTGATAGTTGTTCCTGACGGCACTGCCGAAACTGGTTCGTTTGGTCGTTCTGATAATTCAAGCAGAAGGTCTTCGAGTGAATCCTCTGTGAGTGCTCCGCTAGTTTGGTTACGGCTAAAAAATTTTCTGGAACTAAAAGCGCCAAAGACTCGCGAGACCTACACTGGAATTCTGGCTGAATGGTGTCGCTTTCTAAAGAGCGAACCTGGCAGTGATGATGCCGCGAGAAAAATAATTTCAGCTGAAGATCATCATGCAATTGCGTATCTTAACTGGTTGTCCAAGCAGCCCGGTGAAGCCCCGCGCTCGAGCCTTGAGACATCAACTGAGCGAGCTATCTCGGCCGATGCTAAGGCTCGCTGGGGCTCAAAAAATGAAGGTTTGGAGCATACCCTCTCTAATGCCACTATAGCCAAGAAATTTGCCGCCTTAAGGCGGTTATATAAGGTTTTAATGGCTTATAATCTGGGCCCAGCGCACAATCCATTTGATACAGATAGGGTGCCTCCGCCCCCTAAAAATGCCGGGCGAAAACGCCCTACTCGCATGCTTGATTTTAAGCTCGTCACAGAGATTATCTCTCAGCCTGATATCTCAACGGTAAAAGGAATTAGAGACCGCGCTATCTTGTCGGTGCTATTTGGTGGCGGTCTGCGGCGCAGTGAAATTAGAAAGCTCAGAATCTCTGATTGTAGAAAGACTCCGCAAGGAACACCGTTTCTTTATTTGCGATCTACCAAAGCCAGAAAAGATGCCGAGCAAGCGATTCCTCCCTGGGCATCGGAGGCATTAGAGGCCTGGATTGTTGTCCGACGGGATCAAGAAGCATCTGAGAGTGATTATCTTTTTACGGGGTTTACTGGCAAAGGTGGAACCACCCCTACTGCTTCCCAGATATCAGAGATAAGTATTTATAGGCTTTTTGTGCAGTATTGTAAGGCTGCTGGCTCAACTGAGTTTGTCTCTCCGCACTCCGCCCGTGCCACTGCTATCACCAAACTCTTAGCGGATGGATTACCGCACAGGCTGGTCCAGGAGTTCTCCAGGCATTCTAGTATTCAGATGGTAGAGCTTTACGATAAACGTCGCGTCGGAGTTGAGGATAATCCTGGGCTGAAATTGAAGTTTTGATGGATTTTAAGCTCTCTTGAATACCCAATTTTAGAGTGGGTCTGGCTTGGTCGGTTAAGCAATAAGTCCTTATTTGTCAGAATCTTGCGCAGTTTTAGGTGTGCTGAGGTGGAGATGGCTCTTTAAAAGCACCGATTGTTCCAAGTTGCCAATAACTATGGTGACTGGTTTTCTGAATAGGTGGTTATGCAATTATTTGTACTTTTGTTCTTATTTTCCTTAGTTATCCCGCACAAAACACAAGCTCAAACTCAACTAAGTTGTCCTAGCTCTGAGACTTTGGCGGCTGAGATTGTCACCGCTACTGGTTTGGGTAGTGGAGATAGTTGCATGATAAACTGCAAAGCCAATCTTGAGGATGAGATAGATTTAAAAACTAAATCAGC
>CAZWGK010000069.1:6256-8663 GCA_964633685.1 uncultured Bdellovibrionales bacterium
ATTTAATTTGTAAGCCCAAGACGTCATCCAAGAATTTTCCGTTTTTAGGCGGAACCATGTCTATGACTGGTGCTACTTTTGCCGATATTGCAGCTAAACCCGAGGATCTTCACACTCAGGAATACTGTTGGACTACTCCTATTGTTCCCCCAGTTTTTAATTTACTTTTCGGCGATAGACTTCCTGATGGTTGGGAGATTGGTGGCGGACAAATACGAGATGTAAGGGATAATGACAGAGGTGGGATCTTGCCGATAGCCGAGCAGGAATGGTACGGGCTCTGCATAAAGACCCCAATCGGTAACTGCTGGTTTGGAATGGTAGAGGTCAACCATTAACCGTTAGCTTGGAAAATAGAACTCAAGCACGTCAGCAGTCTTACCTGTTGGAATCGTGAAGTTCTGAGTATCCTGAGGATCGAGTGATATAGAGTCCCCGGCATTTAAACTTATCTCGCCATGCGCTCCCAAGGTAAGTTCTCCATGGATTACATGCACCCATCTTGCGCCCTGCTTTGAGGCATCAAATTGAAATTTGCCGGCATTTTTGTTGTGCATGATAAGCTCAATGTTTTGATGTATTGCTACGCCGTGCCTAAAAGGCCCTTTGGCCTCATATTTTGACCGATAAGATCCCAGTGTAACTGAACTGTTTATTGGCCATTCAAAAGAGAAATCCTCATAACTAGGCACTAGTCCCTTCTCTTCTGGTTCTATCCAGACCTGAAGGAAGTGAACGGGCTCTGATTGGGATGCATTCATCTCGCTGTGGATAATCCCTTTTCCAGCTGTCATGCGCTGCACCATACCCCGCTTGATAGTTCCCTTATTGCCAGCACTATCTTCATGCGCCAGTGCTCCCTGAAGCGGAATTGTAACTATTTCCATGTTCCGGTGTGGATGAGCTCCGAAACCTTTGCCAGCTGCCACGACATCATCATTAATAACCCTTAGAGAGCGAAAACCCATATGCTTCTCATCGAAGTAATCACCAAATGAAAATGTGTGGTGTGATTTTAACCAGCCTAGATCAGTTAGTCCCCTGTCCTCTGCTCTTCTTATTTTCATAAAGCACTTTTTTGGGTCAATAATTCTAATTGAGTTTCGACACTCTACCAGAGAATCAGCTTTTCCCTAGAGATAAAATGCCCTATTTCATATGCTATAACTTCATTTATCTCTTTTCTTAATTGTTCGGGGTATCCCGCAATATCTTTATTCTCGCCGGCTCTGGCGTAAGGATAAAACAAGATATCAGAGTCTCCTCGCTGACTCTTAATTTTTGATAGGTGCTCTAAGCTAATTCTAAAAGAGCCCACCCAGATATCTTCAAGTGGGGCGGTAATTATATTTTTTATATGATTGATAAGATTACTGTAAGTGGTTCTCCAGTTTTCTACAGCCAATACTGGATCAATACAGAGCCTTACTCGCCAGCCGGCGGTTGCAGCACCTTGAGCGGCGCTAAGACGTGCCTCAAGGCTTGGGGTGCTCCGCTCATACTTTTCTGCAACATCACTTGGTGAGAGAGTCCATGACAAGATTACATTGCTTGAAGGCGATATTCCGGCAAGTGGCGCAATAGATCCACTCTTCGAGCGAAGCTCCACAGTCAAATTCTCTTGACTGCGGGCAAATTCAATCCATTTAGAAAACCAAGAGCATATTCCCGAAAACCCTAATAAATCGGTCTCATATGATGGACTTACCGTAAGCGGACCATTAGCTAATTCCGTCCTGACCGCATCAAAATAATCTTCGGTATTAACAAAGATTACCGCATGTGCCGAATTAAATTTTCCCTGAAGAAAGCAGTAATCACAATCGTAGAGACAGTTGAGAATCGGGGTGGTGTAAAAAAAACGTGGATTTGCTCCCTGGATAACCTCAGATGATTCATATAAAAATGGCGCGGTTTTTTTTGCTAGAATAATCTTCTGCGATAATTTTGTGTCTCTAAAGTTTTGGCGCACCCGATTAAAGATCTCTTGATACCGTTCAATAGAAACAAGATGAGCCTTTCCGAATTTAGACAGCACTTCATTTGCAAGTGGATACTCCTTCACCCCTTGCTCTAAATAAATTTGGGAAAAATTAGGTGCGAGTGAGAACATCTGAAATCTCTCTTAGAAAAGAATCCCTGGAGGCTGTATCGCCCCTTAAATCGTTTAATTTAAGCACAAAGCCCGCTAAACTTGAGGTTAAATCCCCTCCTCTATGTTTGAAATCAAAGGCATTTGATATTAGTTGCCGCTCTTGGGTGACCGTTAATCGCGCCCCTATTTTAATCTTTTCTATGGCACTTCTTTCGGCCTCCTCTAGTCGAGGCTCCGCTAGGGGCAACTCTGCAAAGCTTACTATAAATTCACTTAGCTTCTCTTTTTGAGCTCTGACTATGGCAGAGACTT
>CAZWGK010000069.1:8673-11653 GCA_964633685.1 uncultured Bdellovibrionales bacterium
CTATCAGATTATCAGAGACGATTTTTAGAATCCCAATTCTTGATGGGGGTAGATACCGGATGCCTGATCCGAATATTGCGGCACTTTCCATGTCGTAAAATTCAATATCTGAAACTGGTGAAGTTATGGGTTCCTCAGCAGTTCCAATTGTTCCTAGAGCACCACCTTTCAAAAGTATTTCCGGATAAAATGAAGCTTTTGATTTTAGATCAACTATCTTACTCGGTGTTACGATAGTGTGCTTCTCAAATCCTGGGATAGCCCCACATATTCCAAAATTTATTATCTTTTCAGTATTCGGGCAGAGACCCATTAGATAGTTTAATGCTGCTGAGGCATTCTCGGCGCCGATGCCTGAGATAATCAGGGTAAAGTTATCCCTCTTATAGATGGTGAAGGAGGCAGCTTTGGTAATGGGGCGAAGTTCTAGCTCCTCGATAAGGGGGATTGCCTCGCAGGTAAGGGCTGAAATGAGCGCTATCTCGTTTTTCTTTACAGAAGGCATTTTCAGGCCTGTTAGCTATTTAAGAGCCTTTTTGGTATCACAATACCCCGAAATAATATAGGTCGTATAAATGAGTACTACAGAAATTGTAATTGAAATAATCGGTTGGATATCAACACTTACATTCCTGCTATCGATTGTCATGCCTGAGCGAGTAAAACTGCATGAATGGGGCATGTTTACCTCAGTAACCACAGGTGTATATGCTTTTTATCACGGAGCCACTGCCATCTGGGTAAAGTGGATAATTGCATTCTTTTTTAATCTTTATATGTGGTTAAAACTCAAGAGATCGCAATCGCCGAATTTAGCCACCAAGAGTGTCTAAATTTTTTTAGCTGCAAGGTAGTCGTTCGTGTTATCATTAGAGCACTTTGGTAAGGGGGCTATGATAAAGAAAATCGGACTATTGATGCTTCTATTGGCTGTTATTCTCTTGGCCGCAGGGTGTGGTTTTGTTGGTTCTCCTGGTCCGCAAAATATGGAGCCTGGATTTTGGCTAGGATTGTGGCATGGGCTTCTTGCTCCCTGGACTCTCTTAGCTAGATTTTTTTTGAATATTGGAATGTATGAGATTCCAAATACCGGACTCGGTTATGATTTCGGATTTTTAGTAGGCGTGGCTTTCTCAATGCCGATTGGTTGGCTCGCGGCCCTTATTGCTATCGGAGTTCATCTTCTAAACTAGTTATGATGTAGGGCGGTCACCGCAGCTTTGAATTACTGCGGAGGTTACTATCTCAGGAGGAGTTTTGCCGTCGCTAAAAATTTTGACATAACACCACGGTGCTGGAGGAATGATAGAAGAGAAGGTTCTAAATGCACCCTCAGGAACCCAGGCTAGATAATATCGACTTCCATCTTCTTGAATGAATTCATGTTGAGTCATAAATAAGCCGATAAACCACGTATATGCTTCGACCTTATATCTAAGGGCGGGAATGGCTGTTATGCCGACAAGAAATACAAAGCATATAATTAACCCCATCTCCAATAATGAGGCCCCATACTCCTTTGATTTGTAGCCGATCTGACTTCTATTCATTTTAACCCCTTCACACTCATGCATCGTCACATTCTCGAGATATATTAATAGTTTACAAGAAACTCTCAGAGACCGCGATATTACCTAATCGATTGGGTCACTTCTCTAACTTGCAGAATTGGAGGGGATAACAGAGACCCCTGCTGTATAATCAAGTTCACCCAGATTTTAGCCGACTCCTTCTTTATGCTGAGATATCTTTTGGTCCTTATCATAATTCTTCAAACTAACCTCTCCCTGGCTTACGGGGTATGTAGCCAAAAGTTTGGGTCAAATACTCATAGTTACTTATATCAAAATGACAAGCTTGTGGGGGCAGTTTATAGACCGAAGCTGGGCTGCGGTGAATCGGCAACGGAGTATACCGAGTACTGGATTCTTTTTAAAGAATTTGTGTCAGTGGGAAAATTAGTCAATGGAAAAACAGTCTCGACCACCGTCGTTCCAGACACAGCGCCGTTAAAATCTCTGAAGGCATTTAATAATCTTTATAAGAGCCGCGTTGGGAACACCTATGTTACTTCTTATGTGGCTAGATCTAATGTGCCATTTACGGAACCAACCAGCATTAGTGATTATGACTCTAGCATCTATCAGCACGAACCGGATGGATATGGCACGATCGAACAAAGTGGGAAAATAGTAGGCGCGCACTGGAGATTAGGTCAGAAGCAGATCGATAACTCTTTTGTTGAGTACTGGATATTGTCACCGAGTTTTGTTTATCCAAGTCACAGAAGTATCGCTGCTAGAAAGGGAATGATATTAAACAGTTCAAAAACTAGGATTTATACCTACTCTGATTTCTTGGCTAAGTTCTCATCTTTAAATGTATCCAAATATGTGAAGGTTTTTGTTTATCAATCAAAGATTCCATTCGATCAACAATCCTGAATACCCTTAACTGGGCTAAATATTCTCGACGAGTCCCTTTAGTTTTCGAACTAAATCTTCGCTAGTCGGAGAAATTTAAGTGATGATAAATAAATAAATGTTGGGCTGGTGCCCCGGGGGAGACTTGAACTCCCACATCCTTACGGACACAGGCTTCTGAGACCTGCCAGTCTACCAATTCCAGCACCGGGGCGTGAGGGAAGTGTTTTACCACTCCACTGTCTTGGTTGCAAATAACTGATGTTACAGGCTTTTAAAGGGCAGCTAAGAAAAATCATTAGCTACTAGCTGTGACTAAAAGTTTTGGGTACCTCCTCTACTCTCTTTCTGCCCGGGAGCTGGCACGCCTTGTGCAATGTAACTTCATGAGTGGCGTCGACAAGACACCACGTCCTATGTTTGCTTCTGTTCCCCTACTCCTCGCTGGGCGGGTCCAACTGGACCCGCTTTTTTAATTAAAGTACTGAGTGATCTTATCGGTGATGCGAATAGGTTTGCGATATCCGCTTAAGGCCTCAGATAATTATTATCCGTGA
>CAZWGK010000070.1:0-1530 GCA_964633685.1 uncultured Bdellovibrionales bacterium
ACTTGAGAGCAGCTACGCCTTCGACCACGTGCCAATGCCACTTGCCCGACAATTTTTTAAACTCTTCAATATGATGTCTAATAAACGGCTCACCATTCAAAACAATAGTGAAGAGATGAATTGGAGTTCTCTTGGCGTTATTATTAGTGGACATTAGGCTCTCCATTAAAAGGATTGTAGGCGCACCTACATCCTGAATTTGATGCCCACTATAAAGTTAAGGATTCCGAAAACCGGGGGGTATGTGATAGCCTAAAATCCTAAATGATTAAAAGAGTTTGGCCGGTCTGAACCAGGTTTGGAATGGCGGCATCAAAACAAGAGAATTAACTAAGGGAGCCCCGCAATGACACTGAATCTTCCCCTAATGGAGAATAACATAAGCCGTGAGGACTTAAATGCTGTCATAGATTTTTTAAGTCAGGACCCAGCCCCTATTCTAACTAATTCAAAAAAATGTCGGGAGTTCGAAGAGGCTTGGTCGAAATGGCTCGGCGTTAAACACAGCGTATTTATCAACTCTGGTAGTGCCGCCAACTCAATCTCCATGCACATCATCAAGGAACTTTACGGGGAGGGAGAAGTTATTGTTCCACCACTCACCTGGGTTTCTGATATCTTGGCTGTCCTGAGAGCGGGATTGATGCCAGTCTTTGTGGATGTTAATCAGAAAAACCTATGCATGGACGAAGAGCAAATTCTGGCTGCAATTACTCCAAAAACCAGAGCTGTATTCTTTACTCATGTGCTGGGCTTTAATGGTCTATCAGACCGACTTTTAAACGAATTAAAAAAGAAGAACATCCCATTAGTTGAAGATGTGTGCGAATCTCATGGTGCAACATTCAAAGGGCAAAGGCTCGGCTCTCTCGGACTAATGAGTAATTTTTCGTTCTATTTTGCTCATCACATGAGCACTATTGAGGGCGGCATGGTATGCACAAACGATGATAAAATTTATCAGTATGCTCGCATGTTCCGTTCTCACGGAATGACACGCGAATGTACCGATGACGATTTGAAGGCAAGCTACAACAAGGCGCATCCTGACTTGCGGCCAGAGTTTATATTTGCGCTTCCGGGATATAATTTTAGAAGCACCGAAATAAACGCGGTCATCGGCCTGTCTCAATTGCCCCACCTAGACGCAAACAACAGAAGACGCCAAGAAAACTTCCAGGTATTTCTTGAAAATCTAGACCCCACAAAATACTTCACTGAATTTGATTCTGAGGGTAGCTGTAACTACGCTTTCACCCTAATTATGCGCAATCCAGATCCTGAACTATGCAATCGCCTTATTAAGACCATGCAAGACAATAAAATTGAATTTCGTCGGGGTACTGCTGGAGGTGGCAATCAACTGCGCCAACCGTACCTAACAAAAATCTTAGGCAAACAAGATCTGAGCAAATTCCCAGTGGTGGACCACATTCATTTCTATGGCTTTTATATCGGAAATTTCCCAACTCTATCCACTGATAGGGTCAAGAAGCTTTGCCAGATTCTAAATGATGTTAGATAGTTAGG
>CAZWGK010000070.1:1540-7934 GCA_964633685.1 uncultured Bdellovibrionales bacterium
AATCTTTGATGTTGGCTGACGCATCCAAACTATCATGCGCAAGCCCTTTCAATCATTAGATTTTAATTCCAACCAAGACAGCATAGCTGCCGTACTCGAAGCTATTATCAAAGAAACTTGCCCAGCGACTATCTTAGATATCGGGGCAGAGACCAGCTCTACGGCCACTCAGGCAATCTTAAAAAATAGAAACTCAGATTCAAAACTATTTGCAATACAAACACTCAAAACTCAACTTGAAAACCTCAAAACGTCTGTCACCAATTCTCAGACGCTCTTCCCTTGCCTCGCACTTGACATCCCCTGGAAGAAAGCAATCTCCGAAAATGCGATTAGAACATTCTACACAACTCACCTTACGCCTGAAACTAAAATACCTTTAAATAGCATTCTTAAACGTCGAGCTGACGAAGAAGCTCTCTTCCGGTCATCAGGACTAACTGATTCGGGAATATCTCAGATAAAAAAAGATCATGAGATCTCAACTTTTGATCTTGTAGTGGTGAGAGGAAATTTCGTTTCGGGTATCTCAACGCTTGATGAGATAAAAGGAGCGAACTGGATTGTTCTAAAAGAAACCGTCTCTATTATTGGCTCCATGATGTCGGAGTCATTAAAAGAGGACCCAAGCTACGAATTAATATGCGAAAATCAATCAACGATAGAGGGATTTGCGGTATTCAAAAAGGCTGACAACTTAGAGGAAAGATCAAAAAAATCTCCTCAAAATTCAAATCGAGTTAAAAAGGTTCTAATTGTTAGGACCGACGCAATCGGCGACAATATTTTAGGAACTGGATTGCTTCCCTCAATTAGAAATCATTTTACGGGTGCAGAAATATCCTTACTTTGTCAGGACATGGCTAAAGACGCCTACCATAATTCCCCTTACGTTGATCGGATAATTACCTTTAAGCGAAGCGAAGTTGAAAATAGCGATGCAGCGCTCAATACACTTCTAGAAAAACTTAAGACCCTGGGC
Source organism: uncultured Bdellovibrionales bacterium (assembly GCA_964633685.1). Lineage (GTDB taxonomy): Bacteria > Bdellovibrionota_C > UBA2361 > UBA2361 > J135 > JAWXBT01. The sequence goes on from CAZWGK010000070.1 coordinate 2,523, forward strand.
GTTGATGTTGTAATTAATCCTCTCTGGTCGCCAGAGGTCTTAACTCACATCTTAGTCATGGGTGCACAAGCTAAAATAGCAATCGGACACTACGGCAACCTCAGTAATATCTCAGCTGCCAATAGAGAGAAGCTCTCACCTTTTTACAGCGTGTTGGCTAAATCAGAGGGCGAGTTTGAGATTGAGACCAGGCATAATCAAGATCTTTTATCCGCCATGGGTTGCCAAGAGTCATTAAAGCCAAGCAACATTCTGCTTACAGATAACTTAAATAGTTATGCATCCAAAATTTACCAAGAAAATGGACTGATTCCCCAGGAAAGTATTGCGTTTTTTGTCAGCGCCAATCCGACCATCAAAGCCCGAAACTACGATCGATTTAGAGATGTTCTTAAGCTAATCCATTCTAAATATGGATTTTCAGTGGTAGCCCTAGGTGCCCCCCGTGATTACGTTTTAGCAGCAGAAGCCACAAATGTTTACGGTATGAAGGTTCTGAACCTGTGTGGACTGACTAGCATCAGTGAGGCGTCAGCCATAATCAGTCAGGCTCGGGCAAGTCTCGGAGTCGACACTAGTCTGTCTCACATCGCATGTGCTGTGGGCACACCTAATACAGTAATATTAGGTGGTGGACACTTTGGGAGATTTTTCCCATATTCAAACTTAACTTCCGTAGCCGCACTTCCGCTCCAGTGCTTTGGCTGCAATTGGTCATGCCGGTATGAATCCGCGCACTGTGTCAAAGAAATCTCTCCGGAGATCGTATTTAAAGCATTCGAACACTCGCTAGAGAAACAGGACGCTCCAGCAATATTTGTACAAAGGCAATCTGACTATTCACCAAGCGCACATAAACCAGCCTGGAATTCAAATATGGTCTCAAAAAGAAATGCGTTAAACATAATCGAGGATAAAGCAGTCAGCCTTAACAAACCCCTAACAATCATAGAAACCTCCCCCCTCGGCTTATTTCTGTAAACCAAAAAGACCAGATACTGTCATTTATCTGACACTCCCCGTTAAATCGAAATGAGCATCCTAAATTAGTTTTTGAGTCCATTCATTTCATAAGGTGCATCTTAACTAATGCCAATTAGCAATTGGGGCAGAAAACAATTTGAGGATTCCTATGACACAAAAAGTTCTAATCACAGGCGGAGCCGGATATATCGGATCAATTTTAACAGAGCATCTTCTTCGAGACGGCTATCATGTTACGGTGCTTGATTCCCTCCAATTCGGTCAACAGACTCACTTCCATTTTTGCGCTAACCCAAACTATGAATTTGTTTTTGGTGATTGCCGTAGCGAAGCGACACTAAAAAAATTGGTTCCAAAAGCTGATATCATTATACCTCTAGCTGCAGTCGTAGGAGCGCCAGCATGCGATAGAGATCCATGGCTAGCAAAAGCCCTCAACTACCAAGCAATCGTTGATATCAATAAAATACGTTCGAAAAATCAGCTTTTGATATATCCGATGACCAACAGTGGCTATGGCTCTAAATCGGGAGCAGTGTTTTGCACCGAAGAGACGCCGCTTGAGCCAATATCTCTATACGGCTCTACCAAAGTAGAGGCTGAAAAGGTCGTTTTGGACTCTCCTAATTCAGTATCGTTGCGCTTAGCGACAGTATTCGGAATGTCTCCACGTCTAAGATTAGATCTTCTAGTAAACAATTTTACCTATATGGCTTTCACTGAAGGCTACCTTGTAATTTTCGAAAAAGATTTCAAACGTAACTTCGTTCATGTTCGCGATGTAGCCGACTGCATGATCCACTGCATCAACAATACCCAAGAAATGACCGGTAAATGTTTCAACCTCGGAAACGATGATGCAAACATGTCGAAAGAGGAGCTCGCTTACATAATCAAAGAGGAGCTTCCAAATTTCTACATTCATTTTGCGGAGCTCGGCAATGATCCAGACAAGAGAAACTACATAGTATCTAACCAGCGACTCCGCGAGCACGGCTTTGAGGCAAAACGTGGCATCAAAGACGGAGTAAAAGAGCTGATCAAGGGGTATCAGATGGTCAGAAGATCTCAGCTTAAAAACGTTTAAAAATAAAGGTCGGCGATGACTAGCAACACTACCCAGATCGGAGACTTATCAAAGGTGACCGCGATGATACTAGCTGGCGGACTCGGCACTCGCCTGCGTCCTTTGATCAAAGACCGGCAAAAAGTGATGGCAGAGGTCGCTAATAAACCATTTCTGGAGCACATTCTCACTCGGCTAGATAGTCAGGGAATTCAAAAGGTAGTCCTTTGCACAGGATACATGTCGGAGCAAGTCAAAGAATATTTCGGCGATTCTTTTGGAGATATCGAACTTAAATACTCAGAGGAACAGCTATTATTAGGAACTGCTGGCGCAATTAAATTTGCCCTACCTCTCGCTGAATCCGATCCGATTCTTGTGCTGAATGGAGATTCTTACTGCGATGCTGAACTCATGCCGTTTCTAGCCTCCCATATCTCAAAAGGAGCTGTGGCCTCGATGCTACTGACCCAGGTAGAGGACACGAGACGTTACGGAAGAGTTGATTTCGATGCTGACTCAAAAATCAGTAAGTTTGAAGAGAAAGGCGCAACTCAAGGCCAGGGCTGGATTAATGCCGGCATTTATCTCTTGAATCGATCCGTCATGACCCCAATACCTAAAGGGCATAAAGTTTCCATAGAACGGGACATCTTCCCCTCACTAGTAGGCCAAAACTTTTATGCTCACTGCGGCCAGATGAGCAAATTTATAGACATCGGTATCCCTGAATCTATTGCCCAGGCACAGATAGTCATGAGCGATAATATCAAACTTACTAAGGAGGTCTTATGAAGCATAATGTTATTGAGGAACATCTTCTCAATAGTGCTAATGTCCTAAGAGCCACTGCGGAGACATGCGTTGGATCTATCTCTTCCGCTGCTGCAGTAATCGCTGAGGCCTTCAGTAACGGTGGCAAACTTCTTCTATGTGGCAACGGGGGCAGTGCTGCTGATTGCCAACATATGGCTGCAGAGTTAACCAGCCGTCTAACGCGCGACTTTGATAGGCCAGGCCTACCAGCAATCGCATTAACTACAGATACTTCGTTTATCACCGCCTTCGCTAACGACATAAACTTCGAAGGAATTTTTGCCAGACAAGTTCAGGCATTGGGATCTAAAGGCGACGTGGTCCTTGGTATTTCAACTAGCGGATCTTCAAAAAATGTAATGCTAGCTTTCCAAGAGGCGAAAAGACGTGGTCTGAAGACTGTGGCCTTGTGTGGCTCTGGGGGCAGCCTTAAAGACATCTCTGATGTCTGCGTTTCTATCCCCTCAAATAATACCCAGTTTATTCAAGAAGCCCATCTGAACGTAGAGCATCTTCTATGTGAGATTGTGGAAGATACTCTTTTTAGTTCTTTAAAAAATAAGTAGAGGACAAAATGATTATATCAAGAACTCCCTATAGAATTTCATTATTCGGTGGCGGAACTGACTTTCCAGCCTGGTATCGTCGCCATGGTGGCTCTGTATTAGCAACCACGATAGATAAATATTGTTATATATCAGCCCGATATCTGCCTCCATTCTTTGATCATAAATATCGAATTGTATGGCGACAGATTGAAAACGCGGTAAAGAAAGAAGATATAATTCACCCAGCCGTAAGGGCAGTCATAGATCACCTCGATATTCCACAGGGGCTTGACGTTCATCACGTAGGCGACCTGCCCTCTCGAAGTGGAATGGGTAGCAGCTCTGCTTTCACCGTTGGACTATTACGCGCTCTTAATGCCCTAAAGGGTCGAATGATTAACAAGCACGACCTAGCAATCGAAGCGATTCATCTAGAGCAAAACGTTTTAAAAGAGGCAGTCGGCTCACAAGATCAGGTTTCGGCAGCCTACGGTGGGCTAAATAGAATTGATTTCTTCCCTAACGGAGAGATCTCTGTTGTACCGATTACTATTCCGGCTGATCGAATTAGGGAGCTCGAGAGCCATTTAATGCTTTTCTATACTGGAATTAAAAGAACAAGTTCTGATGTTACTCAAAAATTTGTTGGGGACATAAACAGCAAGAAGCGTCAGCTTCGAATCATGAAAGATCTTGTCGAAGAGGCGATCCAAATCCTTAATGGACATCACCCTATCACCGAGATCGGCGAACTTCTCTATGAAGCATGGGAAATAAAACGCTCATTAAGCAGATCTGTTTCTAATAACGAGGTTGACGATATCTATCAGCGCGCCATGTCAGCTGGAGCTATCGGCGGAAAACTTACTGGAGCAGGCGGCGGGGGCTTTTTGCTCGCTTTTGTACCCCCTAGCAAACATGCCAGCGTCAAAGAGGCACTGAAGGAATTAATTCATGTTCCATTCAAGTTTGACTTTTCAGGAAGTCAGATAATATTTGCTAGCAACGAAGCTGACTACTCAAGTGCAGAGATAGCCCGTGTTTTTCAACCTATAAATGAGTTTAGAGAGCTCACTGATATTCAATAGTATGAAGAGAGCTGTTATAATCACTAGTTCGGGATTTAGGGATGAAGAGTTTACTTATCCCTACTACCGCCTACTTGAAAGTGATTTTACAGTTGATATCACCACCAAAAATGGAGAAACAGTTTTTGGCAAATTTGGCCAACCAGCCAAAGCCAATAAGTCCATCGGCGATATCAAGGCCTCTGACTATGACCTGTGCCTTCTTCCGGGCGGATTGGAAGCCCCGGACCATGTCAGAGCTTGGCCTGAAGCTCTTAAATTCATTCAGGAAATGAATAACCAAGGGAAAATCCTGGCGGCTATTTGTCATGCTCCCTGGATTCTTATATCCGCAAACGTGGTTAAGGGACGTAAAATAACAGCCTACTGGAGCATGGAGGCAGATGTTCGAAACTCTGGGGCCGAGTACTTACACAAAGCACCTGTGGTGATTGACGGAAACATTATAACATCTCCCCATTACGATAATAATCCGCAATTTATGAAGGCAGTCCTCTCTAAATTTTAGGGATTAGTTTCTTAAGAAGAAGAGCGTGGAAAAGAATTCAAAAATATACGTCGCAGGCGATACAGGCTTAGTAGGGTCAGCTCTGATTCGCCGCTTAAAAAAAGATGGCTATACAAACATCATCACTAAAACTCACGAACAGCTAAATTTATTAGATCAAAATGCGGTTAAAACCTTCTTCTCCAAAGAGAAGCCTGAATATGTATTTGCGGCCGCCGGGAAAATAGGCGGTATCTACGCAAACGATACCTACAGAGCAGACTTTATTTACGAAAATCTTCAGATCGAAACCAATATCATTCACTTTTCTTTTCTAGCTGAAGTAAAAAAACTTCTTCTCTTTAGCTGTGCCTCGATCTATCCCAAATTCTGCCCTCAACCCATGAAAGAAGAGTACATACT
>CAZWGK010000070.1:7944-11640 GCA_964633685.1 uncultured Bdellovibrionales bacterium
ACATACTAACGGCGCCGCTCGAACCGACTAATGAACCTTTTGCTGTCGCTAAAATTGCAGGCCTTAAGATGGCCGAATCGTATCGTCGACAGTATGGTTGTGATTTTATAACCCTGATTCCTACTAATATTTACGGACCAAATCAGAGATACACCCCGTTAAATAGCCTGCTAATTCCAGCCCTAATTGCTAAATTTCACGAGGCCAAAGAGCAGAAAGAGACTAACATAAAGACCTGGGGCACCGGCCGACCTTTACGGGATTTTCTGTATTCTGACGATCTAGCCGATGCTGCTATTTACTGCATGAATTCCTACTCCGATATTGCTCCAATCAATGTCGGTTCCAGCAAAGATGTATCAGTAGCTCAGGTTGCTCAACTAGTCGCTAAAACTGTCGGGTATCAAGGGGTCATCTCCTTCGATCCATCGATGCCAGAGGGGGTTCATGTGCGATTACAGGATGTTTCAAGAATCTCCAACATGGGTTGGGCCCCCAGAGTTTCTCTAGAGGAAGGCTTGCAACTTACCTACTCCGACTATCTTAAAAAATTGAACGAGGGTGGTCGATAGAGTTATGTCTAAACTTATTAGACTATCAGATAGAGACACGCAAACCTTGGCGAAGATTCGCTCTCTCGGCAACTCAACTAACCAAAATCAACCGACCTCCTATGAGAATAAAGTCGTCGTTAAACCGTGGGGCTATGAATTTTTAGCTTTTCAGAATGAACATGTCGCCGTGTGGCGTCTTCGTATAGAGAAAGGACAAGCCACCTCCATGCATTGTCATCCGAATAAAAAGACAGCTCTAGTGGTTCTTTCTGGACAAGCGCTCTGCAACACTTTTTTTAACCGTAATTATTTAAGTGGCGTAGACGGCGTAACAATAGAAGCTGGAGTATTCCATTCAACCCAAGCTGTCTCGCCTAACGGCTGTGATATTATAGAAGTCGAGACCCCTCCGAATAAACTCGACCTAGTCCGACTAGAGGATCAATATGGTCGTTCAGGCAAAGGGTACGAAGGCCTATCTGAGATGAAGACCGCGGGGCTTCAACGGTATAATTATTTTTATTTCAATCAACCAGAGACCGAATCTACCCAGAGACATTCCTCTGAAAACTGCGTGATAGAGCTTAAGTCATTTTCTAAGCAAACTAATTTCAGCTCTGTGTTCTCGAAGGCAAAAGGCGAATATTTTTGCCCGTGTGCAGGGTCTATAATTGATGCTAATGGCGGCACGATTGCAGGAATTGGTGATGTAGTTGAGGGTTCCTACGTTAATATCCATGAGGGAGCCGGTATTTCTTCCAATTCGATTATCTTGCGGTTCTATCAACCGTAATTTTTACTTGCGGAATAGTAGCCCATACAGATACTCTTACAGGCGTAGATTTCAAATGGAGTGCATATGAAAAAAACTAACAAAGCAGTGATTATCACAGGCAAACTGGTCCAAGATCATGAATTTATTTACCCCTACTACCGCCTCAAAGAAGAGGGCTTCGATGTCGATATCGCAGTTAGGGGCAAACAGGAAACCCAAGGACAGATCGGAGTAAAAGTAGTTCCTACTAAAGATATACCCGAACTAAAGGTAGCAGATTACGACGTGCTTGTTATTCCTGGCGGCGCTAAATGCATGGAGTACCTGCGACAAGACAAAGAAATCTTAAAATTTATCGCTGACTTTCATGCAGCTGGAAAAGTCATCTCTTCAATTTGCCACGCAGCACAGATGCTAATCTCTGCCAAATTAGTTAAAGGCAAAAAGATCTCTGGGTACTACAGCATCAAAGATGACATTGAAAATGCTGGTGGAATCTATGTTGACGAGCCAGCAGTAATAGATGATCGCATAGTCAGCACTGCCCACTATAAAGATCTAGGACCTTGGATGAAGGCAACGATCAAAGAAGTGGCAAAAATGCAGGGATAACTTGGTCGAGCCCCGTCAAAAATCTTCAATCCGTGGCGTCCTATTCGATTTTGATGGGGTCATCGGAGATACCATGACTGACAACTATAAAGCCTGGGTGCATGCGCTCGGGCTCTATGGTGCGTTCTTTACACAGCGTGAATACTTTTTATTGGAGGGGGAAAAGGTCGACGTTATCGCCTCTCAAACCCTTCAAAAATGCGGCAAAGATCCTCAACAGGGCAAAGAGGTCGGAATCAAGAAGGATGCCTACTACAGAGAAAACAACAGCTTTAGCTTCAATCCAGGAATCGAGGAAACTGTCGCATTTTTAAAAAATAATCATATAAAAATTGGCTGCGTATCAGGGGGAGCACGTCGCCGACTAATCAACGAAAAGACAGCTCCAATCTTAAATCAGATGGATACTCTTGTTACGTCAGATGACGTCTCTAGAGGCAAACCTGACCCAGAACCTTACACCAAAGGCATCTCTCAGCTGGGACTTATCCCATCTGAAGTGGTGGTAGTTGAAAATGCCCCATTGGGGGTCAAATCTGCGAAAGCAGCAGACACGTTCTGCATTGCAGTCTGTACAACTCTCCCCACTGAAGAGCTAGGGGAAGCCGACATAGTTCTACCAGACACATCGTACTTGGTAACCTTCTTTAAAAAAGCATTAAACGACCCAAGATGACTATTAGAGGAATCTTATGCGACTTTGATGGTGTGCTCTCTGATAGCGGTCAGGATACATTTAAGTCTTGGGACTTCGCTCTTAAGAAATATAATTTGAGCATGACTCAAGAGGAATTTTTTCTCGAAGAAGGTCGAAGCTCAGAGGAAATCCTAAAAAACTTACTCAAAAAGCTTGCACAGCCTGAGACTCTTACCTCAACTATCTTAAAAACCAAGAACGATCACTACAAGCAATTTGGCCAGTACTCTTTTTACCCAGGCGCAAAAGAGTTACTGACCTGGGGCCGAAAACACAATCTCAGACTCAGCATAGTCTCAGGTGGATCTAAGGATCGGTTACTAAACGAAAAGAATAAACCAATTACATCTCTGGTAGATCTTGTGATAACGGCAGGAGACGTCACTGCCCGTAAACCTAACCCCGAGCCGTACCTTAAAGCTGCCCAATTATTGGGGCTTTCAGCCGAAGAAATTATCGTCATTGAGAACGCTCCCCTTGGAATTACCGCTGCCAAAGCCGCAAAAATGCGGTGTTTAGCTATATCGTCGACCTTGCCTGCAAAATATCTTTCCGAAGCCGACAATGTTGTGGATAATCTCTTTGAAGCAATTAAAGAGTTAGAGATATGGCACAAATTATCACAAGAAGTGAGCACTTAGGTGTAATCCCCGATTTAGAAAAAACATTTCCAAAAGAATTTTCTTTGGAAATGTTTAGAAGAGCAAACTTCTCTCATCTTTATGAGAAAAAAGTGGCAAAAGCTTGGGAAAAAAAATTATTTCAAATTCCGATCTATCTATCTCTTGGAACTGAATACAATGCGGCAGCACTCTCATTGGTCTGCAAGGACTGGCGAATCTTTGCACAGCATCGCGGACATTCAACTTATCTCTCATTCGGGGGCAAGCCTGAAGCACTGCGAGATGAGCTCCTAGGTCTACCGACAGGTTGTTCAGGGGGCATGTCTGGCTCGAATGCGATTCAAGGTAAAGAGATCAAAATGTATGGCCACAGTGGCTTGATGGGGGAACAGGTTCCGATCGCCTGCGGAGCCGCTTATGCCTCACGAAAACCAT
>CAZWGK010000071.1:0-1190 GCA_964633685.1 uncultured Bdellovibrionales bacterium
TACTCCCACGACTCGTGCTATCTCCTGCGTAATCGCAGCACCTCCAATTGAAATATTTCCGGTAAAAAGTGGCAATCCACCCTTACAAATATTAATAAAGCTGTACCGAGCTCCGACATGAACCAAACAAACAGCCTGATCTTTTAATTCGGGATAAGAAAGCTCAAAGGCATTCTGATAAGCAAAATAATCGACATCTACCACGCCGGTATCAAATCCTGCCAAACGAAATGTCTCAACATAGCTGTCAACAATTTCATTTTTTACAGCGACTACTAGGATATCTAATTCTCCAGTCGGCTTTCGATTAATGATTGAAAAATCTAATTTGACAGAGTCAGCACCCTGAGGAATATAACTACTCGCTTCAAATTTTATAGTCTGGGCTAACTCTTTATCGTCAGTAGCGCCCATGGTGACTCTTTTAGTAAAGACCCCTAAAGCTGGCATAGCACAATTCGTTAAAATCTCTCCGGCTCTATATTCAGAGAGGGCGGCAGCAATTTTTTCAGCGGTGGCTTCTTTTTTGGAAATTTGATTATTGGAGAATGCTCCGACAGGTAGCGGTGTGATGCTAGCTGCCACCAAGTAAGGTTTTGAACCACGCAGATCCAATTCCATCACCTTGATCGCACTGGATCCTACATCGACAGCGATAAATGATTTGCTACTACCTAATAGGCTCATCTAGACATAACCTTTATTAACCAACACTTACCTGTGATTAAGACGATCTCTCAAGGTAAATGGTTGCTTTTTTTACACAAACACCACTTATTTTCGGTTATAAAACCTTGAATCGGGCTCATCTATAAAATAAGGTTATATTATTGCGCTGTATTGGCAAATTTGGGAGCCTTTTACAAATGAAGTTTTATGTTGAGGTGGCCGTTCCACCACTACCAAATTTACTCAGTTACTCGGTTGAGCCAGGACTAAACGGCGCAGAGGTTGGAAGTCGTGTGGTTGTGCCTCTCGGCAAACGCACCTCTCAGGGTTACATCGTAAAAAAATCGGACTACTGCAACTTCAATCCAATAGCCGAAGAGCAACTCTCATTAATAGAAAATTCAAAAGTAAAATCAATTGATTCTAACACTCCTCCCGAAAGATGCTTCTCTGAGCATCAGTTAGTATTTTTTAAAAAAGTAGCGGCATATTATGGCGCTCCTTTATCTAGCGTTATTGAT
>CAZWGK010000071.1:1200-11514 GCA_964633685.1 uncultured Bdellovibrionales bacterium
ATTCCGCAATCTGCTCCTTTGCGTATAAAAAAATACTTAAAATTATTGAGCTCTGATTTATCGGTTTTAAAAAAAATCTCCCCGAAAATAAAATCCATTATCGAGTTACTCTCCAATAATAATGGCTCCTTAGAATTAACCGAAGTTAATCGATCTCTAAAATCGCCAAAAGCCTCGATAGAGAAAATGGTCGAGGCAGGTCTCTTAAAGATCGACTTGCTAGGCGAAGAGCAATCGACACAACACGAGGCTCCTCAATGGGCCCAAAAATCAGTGGAATTAAATCAGGATCAATCAAAAGCCGTTGAAATAATCACAAAGGCCTCAAAAAATAAAGAATTCAAAACAATTCTGCTCCATGGTGTAACTGGTAGCGGAAAAACAGAAGTTTACATTGAGGCTGCGAAGAAAGTTCTAGCTGAAGGTAAATCCGTTATTGTCATAGTTCCTGAGATAGCACTAACTCCACAGCTTATAGATCGCTTTAAGGCGCGCTTAGGCGAAGATATAAGCACCCTTCACAGCGGCCTTCCAAGACGAATTAGATGGGATTCTTGGCAGAGGCTTTTAGAAAAAACTTCAAAAACGGCGATCGGTGCTCGATCAGCTATCTTTGCCCCCGTCGAGGATGTTGGGCTTATCATCGTCGATGAAGAACACGATGGTTCATTCAAACAATCAGAAGGACTCCGTTACAACGCTCGCGACATGGCGATACTCAGAGCACAGCTCTCTGATTGCCCGGTTGTCTTAGGTTCTGCAACACCATCACTGGAAACCTATTACAAAGCTCGATCCTTCAAGTATGAGTTAATTTCTCTACCGCTGCGCCACGCTGCATCTCAAGCACTCCCAATTGAGGTAGTAGACCTAAGAACAATAAAGCCCTGGGAAATGCCCTCGCCTAATATCTCCCCTAAACTCCTTAAAGAGATCGAAGATACGGTAGCCCGCAAAGAGCAGGTTTTTCTTCTTTACAATAGAAGAGGCTTTTCAAGCTTTCTACAATGCGAGACCTGCGGTGATACCGTAGAATGCCCCCAATGCAGCGTCTCTCTCACTTATCATCAGAGTAAAAACACACTGTTGTGTCACTACTGTGGAGTCACAATACAACCGATGGAATTTTGCCCGAGCTGTGTGCAAAAAGATGCAAAAGAACCGGGCAAACTAATTCAACGCGGCAGCGGCACTGAGAGAGTCTATGATGAGATAGTTAATCTTTTCCCTGACCTTAAAATAGATAGACTTGATCGGGATACGGTATCGTCTATCGAGACTTATAAAACCATTCTCAATCAAGTCCGCTCAGGAGAAACCTCGATTTTAGTTGGCACACAGATGATTGCTAAGGGGCACGATCTTCCTAATGTCACATTAGTCGGGGTGGTAGATTGTGATGTTGGAATTCACATGCCTGATTTTAGAGCCTCCGAAAGAGCCTTCCAACTTTTGACACAGGTTGCAGGTAGAGCTGGGCGAGGTCAGAAGGCTGGTAGAGTTATCTTGCAGACTCGAAGTGCTGGACATTTGGCAATAAGAAAGACAGTCGAGGGTGATTTTATAGGGTTTGCCAAAACCGAACTGGGACAAAGGCAAAAGCTAAACTATCCTCCCTTTAGTAAGCTCTTAAGGATAGTGGCTTCTGGTGCGGAGCAAGATACCCTTACTCCATTTTTAGCGATGGTAAAAGTCGAGCTTGAGAAATACAACGAACAAAACGACCTAAAAATTCAAATTCTTGGACCATCACCTGCACCTCTTCAAAAAATTAAAGGCATGTATCGATTTCATCTCTTGCTTAAGAGCACTAGCACCACAGCTATTAACAAAATCCTCCATGGGGTTTGCATGAGGCTAAAATGGCCAGCCAATATCAAAATGATCTTCGATGTAGATCCCTATGAGATGCTGTAATGACTAACTATTAGCCCGTGCCTTAGATTGATTCTCAAGCGCCTGCGACTTTTCATAAAGCTGAGCATATTCAATATCTAAAGCATCATATCTGATCTTCAGATTAGAATACTGCTTATTTGCCTCCTCTATTTGAAGAAGCAATTTTTCAATTTTATCTTCGGTGGAAATAAGGTGGCTTTTTACAAATTTTACCTGTTCAATTATTTGCGCCGATAGTTCAATTTCCCAAATAAGTTCCTCAGCATACTGCATTGAATCAGTAATATCGGTTTTGAGCTTATCATTTTTATTTCTTAGTTGAGACTCTTTGCTTTTTAATGCTTCTAGCTCTTGCTCTAAATCTATGCGGCTATTCTGAATCTCACGCTCCATCTCCTCTAATTCCCTCAGTCTCTTTTCGCTTAAATCCAAATCAGATTGGACTAGAGCAACTTTTGTCTTCTCTGCTTCAAATTCGGCCTCAATTTTTCGGTACTGGGTCACAGCAAAAGCTAAAACCTCAATGTTTACCATCTTATCGGCCCGCTCTTCTATGTCAGATTTTAACTTTTTTCTCTCAAGAATTTGCTCTTTAATCGCAGTCAAAGACTGATATGCAGCACCAATTTTTTTATTAAAAACATACCATAGTCCAAACGCAACCAGGGCAATTTCTATGATAGCTACAATAATTATTAACATTCGTTTAACCCTTCATTTGCTCAACCTGCCCTTCCACCTGGGCGAGGAGTTTTTTTGTCTCTTCGTCTAACTCACTTTCAACTGGCTGCTGTGCTTGCGCCTCTGTGATAGGACCTGCGGTAGCTATTTCAGCACCAGAAGATGCCTCCGGAGATGAAGCCACAGCCGACCCGCTATCATCATACGATTGATTTGCAGCTTTTAATAATTCAGCCTCAGTCAGGGCAGCCTTCTCAAGAACCTTGGCAAGTTTATCTGGGGCAAGAGTTGGATCATTAAGATCAACATCGCTGGTTGAATATCTCTTTTCAAGTTCGTCTAGGACTCGAATTGCGCCATCAGGAGTTGCAAATTTTTCCTCCTCAACAACAATAGTTGCTAGATGTTTTTTAACAATCGATAAGGCAAAAAGACCACATAAAATGTTAAAAAATGTCACTATTGCCGGAGATATAACGGTATTAACGATCATCTTGCTTCGAGCCTCAGCCTTACGACGAGCAATCACTTCTGGGCTTTCAATAATAATTTCCTTGGCTTTATATATATAGTCGATCGAGTTGCTTCTGGCCGATACCATGCGGCCCTTTAGAGTACCACCCAGCTGGGCCTGAACTTCATATTTTCCAGAAGCAGGGAGGGTACTTACGGGAATTAAAAACTCGCTCTTAGCATTTTTATTACCCGGGATAGCAATGTTGTAAGTAGCACCTACAGAATTAGTAACTCTTAGTTTTACAAGTCGCTCTCTAACACTCTGGCCTAATGGACTAAGGGTTATCTTAAATGCATCCTCAAGCTCTTCTTTGGATACACCTTCGGGCCCTTCTTCAAATTTGTCTTTTGATTTAATTGGCGCAACGGCATTTTCCATCAACTTAATTTTTAAAAGACGTGGCGTAACTTTAAAATTTGCCACATTTTCTCTGGAGAGGTTAGGGCCTTCCACTTGAAGTATGACCCTGTAGATACCAGGCTCATTTATAGAAAATTCAGTGGCAAATGTTCCATCTGCACCCCGTATATCCCCCTCCTTGCCATCATCGTGAAGATTCCCTCGCAAAACAGGCTCGGAAATTTTATCCATCGGAACCACTTGAAAGGAGTACTTTAATGTCCGAAATAGAGCGGGTAGGTTAATTGGCTTTCTAGACTCAAAAAATTTAGCCTCTACTCTAAGAATTTCTCCAACGCTGACCTCTTCAGATGAATACTCTAACCCTAACTTTAGATTGGATAAGACTGTTGCAAAATTCTCTTTGGACTCAAGCCCTGATACATACCACTCACCACCATTCGGTTTTGTAATAGTTACAAAATCAAATTGACTATCTCGATGCCAAATAACATTACTAGGCGAACTAGTAGCGTTAAAATTATCTAACCCTGGGCCACGAATAGATACATTATTGCTATTCCCACGATTTATATAAAATATAGCCTGCTCAAGCCCCTCGGATAGCTTAAAAGATCTTACAATATTTGCGGGCATTTTTGCCGGAGTGCCGGGTAAAATTTCTTTTTGTGTCGCTAGGTCAACCGCACGAGCTAGCCCAATAAAGGCATCTTTTAATCCAGTGGCGTCTTTACTAAAGCGATGTTCTCCTCCGGTCATTGTAGCAATATCTGCCAATAACCTCTGATCTGCGAGCTGACTGAACGCTATAGTAAAAACCTTAATGCCTTGAGATTTCAAGGCTGGTATTTCTTCTGCAAATAAGTTGTCTGTTTGAATTTTAGCTGAAGCTACCTCAGGCTTAGGGTCCATTTTGCCATCTGATATCAAAATAATTGATTTGTGCGCCTCAGACCTGCCACCACTGGCAAGCGACTCCCGAGCTCTTTGAAGACCAAGAAGAAGGTCGGTGTATTCACCACTATCTCCAACTTTTATTAAATCAATTTTGACCGCATCTCTGGCTGAATTATCAGTTAGGCTTCTTATCTCTCGTCCGCTTTCAGCGAAATCAACAAGAGAGATTCGATCTCCATCTTGTAAGGAATCAATAAATAATCGCGCACCCTCTAACCTTAATTTCTGAGGATCTGTCAACCGCATGCTACCGGAGGAATCAATAAGAAGCACTGCATCGATAGGAGAGTCTGCGTAAGAATAGTTGGACAACAATACCGAAATTGCTGTAATCAAGATGGAGAAAGGTGTCTTGAAAAAACCTTTTCCTTTTAAATTAAAAATTTCGGCCAAACTAACCATATAAAAAAATAATCTCAGAAAATGGCATACCTGAAAAGTAAACTAATATCGCTGCTAGCAACTATCTTCACCACCCTGCTAGTGATAGATATCGCAGTAGCTGAACCTACTCCCCCATTTGAATTGCCGCCTCAGACTGAGATACATAAGCTTAAAACGGCAATCATATATACGAATGTCGGCAAAATTCATTTAGATCTTCATCCCGAAGATGCCCCATGGCATGTAGCTAACTTTAAATTTAGGGCAGACCGTGGACTCTATAAAGGCACCATCTTCAATATATTCGAGCCTGACTTCCTTATACAAGGAGGTGAGCGTACCGAGCGCTCCGTTAAACCAACGTATTATATTCCACCAGAGTTCACCGGTTATAAACACGAAGAGGGTGCCGTAGGCATGGCTCGCCCCCCTGACGAAAATAATCCTGAAAGATTATCTCATCCCCGCCAATTTTACATCTGTACCAATAGAGCGCCTCACATGGACGGTCGGTATACAATCTTTGCCCACGTCAGGGATGGGATGGATGTCGTTAAACAGTTGCGAAAAGGAGATGAAATTATAGATATAAAGGTCTTTGTAAGACCGAACTAATCCTAGAGGTCACCCGATTCCAGATAACTCTGTGCATCCTCTTTCATATCTGTCCCTCTGGTTGGGGCACTTCCTTTTTTAAAATATTCAAGAATCGCACCTGGACATCCTGGACAACTTCTAAGCCCTGAAGCCTTATCAACCCAATAAGGGTCCACGCCAGCAGGAACGGTAAAATCAATCGGCTTAGGAGGAGAGACCTCTTCTGGTTCGATTCCAAGACGTTTTGACTCCATCTCGCTCTCACCACGCATTTGCTCAACTACCTGAGCATCGCGATATTCCAAAAAAGGCTTCATAAAATCCAACCAAACAGGAGCAGCTATTTTGCCCCCGGTTTCTTTCTCGCCAATTTCTTTCTTCTTGTCGAACCCCAACCAGACACCTGCAACCCATTCGGGAGTATAGCCTACAAACCAGGCATCCATCTGATCATTAGAGGTGCCAGTTTTACCCGCGACAGGTCTATTAATAGGTTTAATCTTAACCCCCGTGCCGTATTCAATGACACCTTTCATCATATAGGAGAGAATAAAGGCACTATTTTCATCCAATACCTGCTTACCAGAGCTTAAGAGATTATCTTTATAATTAAAGATTACCTTTCCATTTCGATCTGTAATTTTTGTAACCAGCACTGAGTCTACCAAGATGCCTTTTGCCGCAATTACTCCGTAGGCTCTAACTAATTCCAGCATGGTTACTTCACTACTACCCAAAGCGAGAGAAAGATTTCTTCCAAGGTCGCTCTCAATTCCCATTTTTCGAGCATAAGAAATCACTGCATCTATTCCTATCCGGGAAATAATATCCGCTGAGGCCAAATTTCTAGATTTCTCTAGAGCATTTCTTAGGGTAAGCGCCCCTAAAAACTTCTCATCGAAATTACCAGGCGTCCAAACTTCATCACCAACTCTAAAAGTTCTTGGCTGATCATAAACTAAAGTAGTCGGGGTGTAACCAAAAGCCTCAACTGCTGTCAGATATAGAATCGGTTTAAACGATGAGCCTGGCTGACGATAAGATTGAGTTGCTCTATTAAATTGGCTTCTTGAAAAATCATATCCCCCGACCATCGCCGGGATCTTCCCCGTGTAAGGGTCGATCAATAGAATCGCTCCCTCAATCTCTGGTACCTGATCGAACTCTAGCTTGTCGTCATCCGGATTTTCGTTGCCTCCAGTATTCCATGAAACATCAATCACACTACCAGCCACGAGCTCAACTTCTGGTCGCCCCAGTACCCTCTCATCACTCTTTGTGATTTTATTTTTCATCCACGGAGCGGCTAAAAAGCTAAGTGTTACTTGCCCCTCTCCGATTACTAAGTCGACGGTATTTTTGACTCTATTTATACCAACCACCATGGCAGGAATTATTTGACCATCCTTGCGCTCTAAATAATTCCTTCTAAGCTTTAAAAGATAGCCATCTCGCTCTTCGACTGGAATAAAATCAGTCGCACCCCTCCAACCTCTTCTTTTATCTATCTCTTTCAGATTTTTTCTTAGCGCTTTAACCGCAAACTCCTCTGCTTTAGGATCTAAGGCTGTCTCAACCGTGTAACCTCCTGTAGTCACCTCACGTTCAGAACCGAGAATCTCAATTAACTCTCTTTTAACATCTGAGGCATAATACTCAGACCTTTGAATACGCGTATTAACAACCGGATAAGCTTGTATCACTTCTTGTTCGGCAGCTTTATGGTCAGCTCCACTTATAAATCCGCCACGTTCCATCTGATCCAAAACGTAGAGCTGGCGAGATTTTGCTTTTTCGTAATTAGAAACAGGGGAATAAGTTGAGGGAGCCTTTAGAAGGCCTGCCAGCATTGCGCTCTCTGCAATCGTCAATTCATTGATTGATTTATGAAAATAAATCTGAGCAGCCGCTTTAATTCCATAAGCACCATTACCAAAATACATCTGATTGACGTAAATTCCCAAAATTTCATCTTTTGTGAGCTTTTTTTCTAGTCGGTACGCTAAGATTGCTTCCTTGATTTTGCGTCTATAATCTTTCTCGGGAGTGAGCAGTATCTTCTTAACAACTTGTTGCGTAATTGTTGAGGCACCCTGTTTTTTTGAGCCAGCCTGAAAATTTTTGATCACCGCCCGCATGATACTTACAACATCAATCCCCGGATGGGTATAAAATGAGGCATCTTCAGCTGCGATGAATGCATGCTTTACGTGTGAAGGAATCTCAGAAATATCGACTGGGTATCTGCGCTCAAGATAAAACTCTGCGATCAGATTTTTTGCTGAATCAAATACCTTAGTCACAGCAGGAGGCTTATAGTCTTGAACATTCTCCAATTTGGGTAAGTCACGGGTTATATAAAAGTAGCCCCAAACTCCAAACCCAACACCTGCCACTAGGCCTAAAAGCAGGCCTCCGACCAATAGAAACAATAAACCTCTTAACAGAGCTCTAATAAATTTAAACATTCATGGGCCGACAGAAAAGTAATTTTTATTACTTCTTATCCTTGTCAGCATTCTCCTTATTTTCTTTTACCGGGAGCAAAACCTCTAAATTTGGGGTAATTCGCCGCAGCGTCTGTTCACTGATCACGAAAGGCTCCGACAAATCTCCTACGCCAGCAAAATACCCTTTAGTAACCCCGCCCTGAGCATATTTATTACCAACTACCAGGAGCTTCTCTTTTGCCGCACCAACAGTTAACTTGAGTGAAATCTTAAGAGCTGGCTTGTCGAATCCCAGATTATGACTTTCAAGTATGTAACTCTCCGCCTTCGTCTGAGAGATCTCTCGTAGTAAATTCTCAACAAAAGCCACCTCTCCTATTTCGTTATTTACTAGCCAAATCGCGCCACTATCATCCTTAGATTTTTTAACAACTACTGGCTCTTTATCTCCGACAGTAATCACAGCCTCTTCAACAAAATCGTGCGAAAATGTAAAAGGGGTGCTTTCTCTAAACTTTTCAAAGTCTTTAAAGAGTTTTCCGATATTAGACTCATCAACTTCAAAGACAGCATCAAAATCAGAGACATTCATATGCTCTCGCCCCTTATCTGCGCCGACAGAGCCAAATTGAACCAACATAGGTTTCTTATCTGCTACTCTAAAGCCAAGCTCTAAAGACCCAATTGGCTTATCTAGTCCGTACTTGCCAATCTTTAAGGGCTTATCTTCAGAGGGGTTAATAATATTTTCAGCTTTAATACCCCTTAAGGTCATAAGGATATCACTCACAGCGCTATTAGAGAGAGACACTTGATAAGGCTTAACGGCTCGCCACATTCCATCTTCAACCTTAAATTCATAATCTCTTTTTGATGATTTGATTTTTATTGAGCCTATTTCAGCGTTATCAAATTCAATCGGTGTCTGATCCCTAAAATCAGAAATGGGCCTTACTGAGGAAGAAAACAATTCCTCAGTGACAAAATATACCCCTGGTCGGCCAGTAATTTGAGCATATCTTCGTCCTGTAAACTCATTCTTCTTTCCAAAGGCTATAGAGGTTGATTCATCTTTATATTTATAACCAACCGTTACTTCTGGTTTATCTAATCCATAAACGGATAGATCGGACTCGATTTCATCTGCTGCAATCGAATTTGTTATCTCGAAGGCTTTTAAATTAGTCACCACCTGATCTGCAGACGACGCATCTGCTATCGAATAGCCTAGGTTACTAGTCCTCCAGCCACCACCAGACCGTACTAAAGTCAGACTGCCTGAGCTATTTCTTATAGAGAGCTCAGTCAAATAAATCTCTTCCATATCTGGAATAATCTTTCCAGCTTGTAACAGAGACTTCTCTTTCGGCTCTTCAAAAAGGAATATGAAACCTAAGAGGGCAGCAAAAAAAACACCGAAGATTAGGGTTCTTTTGAGACTCATTTCAATTCTCCTAGGCTATCCGCCTTCTCCACCAGATAAATAATCCTAAAATAAGAATCAACTCAGGTATCAGAAATCCACTGCCCATCACTAAATTAATAGTTGCCTGCGGAACTCTGGCAATCGAGGCCTTAAACTTCTTGGGACGAATAGCAATTGCACTGTGCTCACCGATTAGCCAATTCAAAGAATTCAGTGCTAAATCTCTGTGCGATGCAACCTGGAGATATAGAGCATTATTCATCCAATCAGTATCGCCAACGACAACGACCCTAGAGAATTTCTTTTCTTCGCCTTCTCCAGCAATCTCCTTTTCATAAGCTATAGCTAGTGATACAGGACCCCTAATATCCAAATCACTAACGCCAACCTCAGGTTGATCTTGGGTAAAGATCGCTTGGATATCACTCTCAGCCCAACCTGCTGGACTTGTCTTTAATAACTCATGATATGTCGCCCCCTGCTTGTTCTCCTTAATTGTCACCGAAGAGGCTAAGTTGACAATTGGCTTATCGCGCTGAGACATACCAGCAGTGATGGCATGAGATTCGACGCTTGCCACCATGAATTGGAAATCAATTGTTGGCCCTGCAAACATTCGTAATTGAGCATCTAAGACTACGTTGTTTCCGACTTCAATGCCGTAGTTGGCGGCAATATCTTTAATATCTGTCGATTGTGCAGGATAGAAAGGATCAGCTGCTAGTAATAATTTTCCACCTGCATCTGCGTATGCCAAGATTGCCTTCTTCTCCTCTGGGAACAGAGGAGTCTTGGGAGCCACTATCACAAGGGCGGCAGCATCTTCTGGAACCGATCCTTTTTGTGCCAAACTCAATTCTTCTACCGCCAAATTCTCATCGGCTAAAGAATCCGCAAAGTATTTTAAACTTAGAGCGTCAGTCGCTTTAAGATCAGGCTCACTATGGCCAGTTAAATAATAAATCTTTTTGGCCGCACCCTTAGTTAACTTTACTATAGCATTCGTGATCGACTCTTCTGTAAGATCATTCAAACGACTCTCG
>CAZWGK010000072.1:0-7871 GCA_964633685.1 uncultured Bdellovibrionales bacterium
AAATTAGATGCAGAAACAATGCATCGTTTCTAAATAGCTAATAATATCAATATGTTAGACTAGCCTAGATACTACACCCCACTAACCTATTACCAGGCTACTTTCCGCTTATCTTTATAAGAGGAGCAGACTTTACCTGTTCAATGATCTTTCCGAGTAATACTTCAATCTGAAGTCCCTCAGATTGAGTCAGTGCAGGTTCAAATATTTTTAGAATTTCTTTTGAGTAAATAGCCCAGGTGTCTTTCAAGGCTTTGCCGCCTTCTTTGTTTAACTGTGCGAATACAACACGCCCATCGTTCTGACACTGTTGGCGATCGATATATCCCTTGGTTTCTAACCGCTTCATGATTCTAGTGATACCGCTCTTTGTGAAAAGTGTTTTTGAGGCTAGGTCAGAGTACCTGAGCTTTCTTTCAGGGGATCTATCTAGGGTTAATAAGACATCATACTCATAAAGAGAAAGGGGTGCCTGGGCCTCTAGGGCTTTCTCTATTTGCTGAATTGATAGTGCATGAGCCACAAAGAAAGCGCCCCATGCCGATAATAAAGTATCTGATTTCACTGCCATATAGGGATCTTAATAAGATATAGTTGACGTGTCAACCAATATGAAATATAGTTGACGCATCAACTAAAATTTAAATGAGGTATTTATGAAACATTTTATTGCCAAGCTAATAAAAACCGATTCGAGCGATTTATCGGCCCTTGTAGGGCGTCTAACCCTGGCTTTGGTGATGCTGCCGCACGGATTGCAGAAAACCTTGGGATGGTTTGGGGGATATGGCTTTGAGGGGACAACAGGTTTTTTTACCGGAACACTTGGTATGCCCTACATAATCGCAGTGCTAGTGATAGCCGCTGAGTCTCTTGGGGCATTGGCTATTGCTATTGGATTTTTAACTAGATTTTGCGCCGGTAGTCTGATTGTAGTGATGCTAGGGGCCATATATATGGCTCATTGGAACAACGGATTTTTCATGAACTGGATGGGTCAGCAACAGGGTGAAGGTTTTGAATATCACCTTCTGGTGATTGGATTAGCTTTGGCTCTTACTATCTCTGGCGGTGGTAAATTTTCACTAGATAATAAGTTATCTAGGAACTTGGCATGAAAATCGGCCACGTTCATCTAAAAGTCCGAGATCTAAATCGCTCTGAGGAGTTTTATATTAAGCTCCTTGGAGCAAATCAGACCGAGCGATTAGCTAATCAGTACTCTTTTCTCACCATGGGCTCATCGCATCATGAATTGGCATTACAAGAGATAGGGCGTGCTGGCAAATCACCCGAGGCCGATATGGTAGGCCTTTATCATGCGGCTTTTGAAGTTGAGACTTCAGCTGAGCTGTTGCAAGCGATTGAGCATCTTGAGGTCCTTGGGGTTGAATACGCCATGGTTGATCATGGCATAAGTTGGGCCGTCTATACGCAGGACCCTGATGGCAACGGGGTTGAGGTATATCTCGATAGGCGAGATTCCCAG
This sequence comes from uncultured Bdellovibrionales bacterium, assembly GCA_964633685.1. Lineage (GTDB taxonomy): Bacteria > Bdellovibrionota_C > UBA2361 > UBA2361 > J135 > JAWXBT01. The sequence goes on from CAZWGK010000072.1 coordinate 1,490, forward strand.
TCGGGGAAAAAGGTTTGGGGTGGCATTAGTAGGGGCCTTACCAAACATCAAATAGCTAACGGCTAGTCCTCTGGGTTTTAAAACCTCGGATATCTCCAGTTGAATAGCCCCTGGCCCACTATCATTAAATCCATAATTAGTGGACCGCAATAAACTTTCAGCGGAGTTATATGGAGCATCTTTTATCATGTAGCTCCTAAAATCTTTATTTCTCAAGTTCGGTCCAGAAACTGCTGCTTTTGTTTTGTGCGGCGGTATTTGAGACAATAAAATTATTAGCTTTAATGTCTATTAAACTGAACTGTCGCTAGATATTCACTAAGTTTAATATCCCCCATGCTAATTGGAACCGAAACATCTTCGACTCTTGGACGAAATACTTCTGACAGCCGTGTTTCTAGTGGATCGAAGTGCGCGGGTATAAGCTCCCCGTATTGCATTCGGAAGAAATCACCTAGAAGCTTACCATCTGCGGCCAGCTCAGCTAGAATTAAACCATCGCGATGAAGTACCTCTTTTAACCAACCGCCCTTCTTTACGGGGTCATTTTCGGATTCATTTCTCTCTTTATCAGGCTGGGTTTCGGCATGAAGTAAGGAAAGATATTTAACTTCCGGAAGATGAAGTTTTAAGAATGCCACTACCTGACCAGAGGAGCACGGTTGATCGTAGTGAAATCCAAATGATGTAGTTGTTCCATTTATAGATACGACGCGTTTGGAATCTAATGCCAACAAGTATTCTGGCGGAGTAACAGCTTTATCAACATGAAAGTGCACATCATTATTATACGAGACTGAACTGCTCTCTTTATAAGGCTGAGGCATCTGGCTTTCATTTAGCCCAAGAGATTGCTCTGTCTGCTCTAGTCGGATCTGATTTGACAAAATAGCCAGGGCTCTGTTCGTAATTGTACCTAGCAAAAAGTCACCCGCCGGAGCTCCATTCCCTGGCACGGCCAGTAAAACTTCCTCTCTTAACTCCTTTAATGCTGTATCTAATAGAGTTTGTTCTGGCACTTTTGAGTCTTTGAAATCCACATATCCTGAGGGGAGCATTAGTCTGTTGCTCCCGCGCTGAGTTAAAATAGCAAACTCACGGCCGTCTATGGTAACAGTAGCAGCAACTGATACACCAACGTTAGCGAGAGGCAAGCCAGTATGAGATGCTAAAGCTTCGATGTTTTGCGAAGAGAGCTTCTCGCTATTTTTTCGAGCACTAAGCATGCTTGCAAAATTATTCAGTTCGCCCTCAGCTCTTAAAAGTATTTCGCCGTTTTGCCCAATATTTGCGACAAAAGGTTGATTCCTAAAAGTCGCGCCGTTCGATGTTCCTAAAACAATTTCACTGTTAGGTCGACCTGGGCCGATTAATCCCATTGATGGCTGAATATCCATAGTCATGTTTCTCCTCCCGCTAACCCCACAAGCTCCCCTTTACGTTAAATCTTCATTCGATAACGTTTGCAGTTTGGGTGGTTTGTATATTTTTATAAACAGAAATCTAGATTCGAGGACTTCGCATTAATAACCAAGCCCTCATCTCCCCTCTCTCCGTTATTGTTCAACCTGGGGCAAATGTCGCAAAATTTGTGTTTGGAAAATGGTGCCAAACCTATATAAAGTATATCTATCTGATAACACGAATAAAAACTCTCGAGTGGAACAATAGGCAAATATTCATATTAAGATTCAGCTGTGCAAAGTAGTTGGGTGCAGTATTGTAGGGGCAAGAGGGGCCTTTTATGGTGCCAGCTATCGGGCGGAGTAAATTGACAGTTGGGTTAGCCCATGCTCCAACTTCTGAATTACTAAAATAATCTTCTCTTGAATGTAATCGGGCAGTAAGAGTTATGCTCAGCTCTATCATTAAATCCATAATTAGTGGACAATAAGAAACTTTCAGTGGAGATATATGGAGCCTCTTCCAAAATTTAAAAGCGAGAAAATATTTGGGCGAAATGCCTGTCTGGCAGTTTGGCGGTCTCGTCCTGAAGATATTATGAGGGCTGCTTTAACAAGAGACATGCTGACTGTATTCAGTGAGATGTTGAGAGATTTTGCCGAAAAAAAGATGTCTTACAAAGTGGTTGATGAAGAAGAGCTATCAAGTATTGCAGGAACAGATCATCACGAAGGGATCTGTTTGCAGGTAAGGGCAAGGAAGTTTCTCACTGAGGATGCTATTCCTACCGTTATAAAACAGGGCGCCCCAGTGATTTGTTTAGATGGCCTCGGTAATCCTCACAACTTTGGCGCAATGGTCCGATCAGGGGTTAACTTCGGGGTAAAAACAATTCTTGGTGATGAGGAATTACCATCTCTTTCTGGCGCCGGTAGCAGAGTCTCAGAGGGGGCAAGTGAGGCAATAGAGCTTTTAAAAGTTGATGATATCGTTGATGCTCTTGCTGATTTTAAAGATGGCGGATTTAAGGTTTTTGCCCTTGATAATAAGGGTGGTAAATCTTTATACCAGACGACTTTCCCAAAAAAATCTCTGTTTATCATGGGAGCAGAGGGGCGGGGCATCTCTTCAGGGCTGAGAAAAATCGCTGACTCAATTGTTACCATTCCTGGCACGGGCGAGGTTGAGAGTCTTAACGTGTCAGTGGCAGCGGGGCTTGTTTTAGGTGAATATTGGCGTCAACAAGAGAATGTAAAACCCGACTCGCAACAGCCTGATAGAGAAAGACCAAGGTCAAACGATCGTCCTTTTAATCGGAATAATAATCGCTCATTTCGGAAGCGAAATAGATAAAAGACCCACTCGATATTTATAGAGTTGAGCTACTAATGTATTCCTCTAATTCTGAGATTCGAGAATTGATATCGACTACTTTTTGATTGGCGAATTTTAACTTTTTCTTAAGTGTTTTGATTTTAAATCTAAGTTTTTGCTTCTTGCTTGAATCAGTTTTGATTCGTTTAAGTAGTCGTTTTACTTTGTTTGAGTTGGTGTTTATTTGGTTAAGTGTTGTAGAAAGGTCTTGTCTGAGGGTAGCAAGAGCAGCCTCTTCTCGAGATGTATCTACTTGAATTCTAAATTGAGTTGGCTCCCCCGTGGTGCCTAATAGTGTGAAATTTGTCGCGTCTACCACTGCTGAAAACAGATAATACCTACCTTTAAATGTAGAGTCGGCAGGCACATCGACCTCTAGTCTTGCTTTAGCACTTCCATTTCCTTGGTCAATAAAAGAGGCAGATAAGTTGTTGAGCGAGAATTGGAAAAACCAGTCATTGAAATCGAATGGTATCTGCAAGTTCCGATTAGCAAACGCTATTGGGTCTCCTGCCGTTGAACTTAGGTTCAATCCACCAATAAAATGAGCTCTTTTGCCGGTCAGCTCAGCCGGACCCGTTACCTCTAGCTCCAACTTTGTTCCCAAAAACACAACTGGAGCTAACTGCAATTGAAGTTGGTTACTCAAGTCAGGGACACCTTGATTTGGATTGTTATTTCCACCACCTGAGGAACTCGATGAAGAGCTCGAAGATGAACCACTGCTAGAGCTACTTGATGAAGATGAACTACTCGATGAGGAGCTCGAAGAAGACGACGACGAGCTTCCAGCATTCGATGAGCTCGAGGATGTAGAGCTAGATGAGGAAGACGAAGAGCTCGAAGATGAAGAAGAAGACGATGAGGATGATGAGCTTGTCGATGAGCTACTGCTGGTCGAGCTTGACGATGAACTTGATGACGAGCTTGAAGAGGAGCTTGAAGAAGTTCCGCTAGAGGAGCTGCTTGAGGACGTACTACTACTAGAGGAAGATCCATAGTCTTCGCCAAGAGAACACTCATATTGAATCTCTTGAAGGGTAAATCCGTAACTCTGTTGATTTCCAGCCGAATCAACCGCCGTTACCTTGAAGGTTGTATTAGAAGAGAATCCTGCAAAGGCTGACCGAGGAAATATCCTGGAGCCGTTTAGTAACGGTGTGCTAGCAGTGCTGTTAATAATGAGTGGAGCAACACCGGCTGTTTCTAGTTTCAGAGATGCAATTGCACCGGTATCATCCCAGTATCCAACCTGCAAGCCGTTATCAATTGAGCAATTAATTTGATCTACCAGCGCTGCATTTACTGCAGGATGGAATCTATCTAAATTTTGAGACTCTTGCTCTCGTGGTAAATTGTTATCGATCCAAGATCCAAAATCATAAACCCACTGAGCCGCAGCGGCATTAGTGCCATCGCAAAATAAGGGGGCTCCACTTGCTGCTTTATGATTATTTGGTTTAAAGCACCAGTACTTTTGATCTAGTGCAGTGCTGCCGGAGCAGTTTGGTCTACCATCAGTCCTCTCTCCTCTAGCAGCCCAAAAGGCAGAAGATCCGAGGGCGCCCAGATGGGTGCTCACCGGAGTAGCTCCAGGGTTTACATCAATAAGACTGCTCAAATAAGGCGCCACTGATTGAAACGAGGCCTCGGCGTCGTTTGGGAACACTTGGAAAGTATTGAGACCAACAGGAGTTCCAACTCCGTGACAGGTTCCACAATTATTTACGAATCCTTGGAAGAGTGGAGTAGTGTTTCCCCAAAATGGGGTATCAACGGCCGCAACATTTCTCACCTCTACAGTGGGCCGGCATAGCGCATCGTATTTTATTACAGGCGTCTGGGTAACAAAATCAGCAGGAATATAAGAGCTCTGACCAGCTAGCGTAGTAGTGATATCGATTGGACTTTGTTGAGCGTCGTGTTGATGGCAGCCGCCGCAATCAGACCTCTCTTGGCCGGGATTTCCTTGGTGCCAGGTGCTAGAGTTGGCTAACGATAATCCATATCTTTTATCTATCAGTTGAAAAGTGAAGGGTAATCTTGCCGGTATGATAGCCTTAAAGGAATGATCTGCTTGGCCGTTAAATGATTGGTCAGCAAGACCCGTTGGGTAAAATCCAAGTATTTTTTTTCTTTCTTTACGATTACCAGAGAAGTAGTTGTAGTCTGATTCGGTTTTATTATCAGTTAGAACAATCTGCACCCCGCCCACCATGCTAGGCAGCACAGGCTTATTGCAGACGCTTTCAGGACTATTCGGATTTAAATCGAAAGATCTAATGGTGTGTAGAAGAGAGACATTATTCATCACTCCGTTTGCTGCAGCAGCGCTGAGAAAATCACCACGGCGTCCAGGACTAAAATTTGTAGTGTTATATCTACACTCAGGAGGAGTGATATCTGTATGATATAGAGCAGAAGTTCCGACAACAGTTGTCGGTAATCCGCTTGATTGAACATCTCTGGTTGAGTGGCTAGGTAAGGCGCCACCAAGTCTTTGTTGCATCGATATGACTGGCTTTGGCCACAGCAGAGCGTAATTACTTATGCCGCCTATCTGGGGTGATACTTCATCCACCACATTTGTGTAATCGCCGTTCAGGCCCGAGAATGGGTTTAAATTATCGCGGAAAATAATTTTTGCATCATAGTTGCCAACGTTCATTGGGCAGTTTGGATTTACGTTAGTTCCATTTGCATTTGCACACGGTTTTAGGCCATTGCTATTTGCATAAGTCGGGGCATATGAAATAAACAATTCGTTTGGCCCGCCGCACGCTGGGGTGGTGTATTTACCAGCAAATCTTCCAGTTACTGGATCAAATGGAGACGGATAATCCTCTATAGGGTCAACCCCAGTAGTAATTAATGTCTCTTCCAACTGCTTAGGTGTTCTAAATCCGAGTCTTTGATTACCGTGGCTTAGGTTGAGCCCTTGAGCAGCCATCGGTATTTTTTGAAGACCTCCAAACCCGCCAACGTTTCGGGTGTAGTATGATGTTGCAATGTGCACATCATGAGCGCCAGTAAGGTCATTATGTCTGGTAGCACATAGAGTGCCCAGATGATAAGAGTTCGAGGCATTTGTTCCGTATCCCTGAAGAGGCTTCCATAGGCCTGATGTATCGGTGCTCTGAATTTCCCAGTGTTGGTCTCTCTTATCGTTTCCGATGTAGCTAAAAGAAAATCCATTACGAAGATTAGCAGGGCTCACTGCGGCAGTAGTGGTGTAATAAAAGAATTGATTTATATTTGTTAGCGACCCATTTTCACCAATATCAGCGACAAACAGTGAGAGATTCTTCGATATAACTCCACCATTTGCTGCACGGACCTTCTTTCTATTACTCACGAAAACGACTTTTATTGGGCCATAAACTGGGTCTCTAAAAAGAGCATCGTCCCACGGCACTTCGATGGCGTGCAGATTAGCTACCCCATCCCAGTAAGTATTCACAGCTTGTCCGGCTAGGTTTGGATTTACTGCTTCAGATACATCATTTGAAAGTGTTGGTTGGCTTGTCAGTCGGTTAACCGAGAGATTTGCCGGATTAAATTGAGGGTCGTCGATGATTGGTCCAAGATTCAATCTGAAGATATC
>CAZWGK010000072.1:7971-11403 GCA_964633685.1 uncultured Bdellovibrionales bacterium
GTTGGTTCTGCTACCGCACCTGCATCGTTTCCAAAGTCTGGCTTTCCGTTGTGATAGGTAATGTTCGGTCCGTTTGAGCAAGTCACAAGCCCCGCTTGATCTTGTTGGCAGAAAGTTCGGGCAGCGACGAAGACTAGAGGATAAGATAGATTTAGATTTTGATTTACACTGAACTGGGGAGTGGGGCTTTGGGCTGCAACTGTTTGCTCGAATAGAAAGAGGCAGAGAATCAGGGTTATAAAGATAGGTGTAGGGCAAGCGTTGGCCGTCTGTAGGCATGAATATCGGCTGAAACTAAAACCCTTCAAAAACACTTTGATTACCTTTGTTTACGTACTTATTACCTTTTGCAACAATCGTTCCGTCAGAATTATTCCGATATGGACTTGAGGTACCCTAAAAAAAGAGTAGTATTTTCAAGCACTCAAGATGTTTTTAAATCTATAAAAAAGAGCTGTGAAGAATCCGACCGATCTCAATATTGCAGGAGTAACGACCGCCTATCTGGCTGCACCCGACCATGTGGAGGCTTGTCGCTCTGAGATTCCAGCTGTCACTGCAGTATTGGGAAATTTGATTTTATCCTCTGCGTCACAAATAGAGTCTGTTTGGTCACACAACGTATGGAGTCAGCCTAAAGTCTTAAAGATCAAATCAATCAGTGATGCCGTAAAGCAGTTAAAAGATCTAAACAGAAATTGGATCATGTATCCATTTAAAGAGGTTCGTCGCGGCAAGCTGATCGAAGAGGGGCTTCCATATGTTTCAAAAAAACTGATTAAATTTCCGTCTCCCGCACCGAAGGGAAAGTTGGGTTCTTTCACCCTAATCGATAAAGACACGATTTTAGCTGCCCCTGAATGTAGTAGTCCTTTTCCTAACGGAGAGGCTAGTTTTGAGGAATTCAAAGTTGGACCCCCAAGTCGGGCGTACTTAAAATTATTCGAGTCCTTTACTCTTTTGGGCTGCATGCCGACCGCTGGCGAGAGATGCTTGGATGCAGGAGCCTGTCCAGGAGGATGGAGTTGGGTTCTTAATAATTTGGGCACAAATATAGTTGCCATAGATCGCTCTCCACTAGATCCGGCAGTTGCATCATCGCCTAATATTGAGTTTAGAAAAGGAGATGCTTTAGCCTTGGGCCCAGAACAGTTGGGTAAGTTCAATTGGGTGTTTTCAGACGTGATTTGCTACCCCGAGAGATTACTTGAGTGGGTAAAGAGTTGGATTGAATCTGGTGCGACCGAAAATATATTGGTGACCATTAAATTCAGAGGTGCTGATTATAATACCTTACCTCAATTTAAAGCCTTGAATCCGGTGTTGCTGCGCCATCTTTCGGTCAACAAGAATGAAGTCACATTTTACTGGCGCAAATAAATAGCCAAAACTGGTGTGGTTTACTGTAAATTTTGTTATTTTGCGCAGGCATGGGCGTAAATAATTTACCAATTGGATTGTTTGATAGCGGTGTTGGAGGACTGTCTGTCCTCAAGCATTTAAAGCGATTGCTGCCCAATGAGGATTTTCTTTATTTAGGAGATACCGCTCGGACTCCCTACGGCACTAAGAGTCGAGATACCATTATTCAATATTCTAAAGAGTGCGTTTCTTATCTTTCAAAAGAAGGGGTGAAACTTATAGTTGTGGCATGTAATACCGCCTCAAGTTTAGCGGTTACTCAACTTAAAGAGACTTTTGATATTCCTATTATAGGAATGATCGAGACGGCGACTACCTCTGCAGCTAAAGTAGCAGTGCTTGGTACTAAAGCGACCATTAAGAGCAATGCCTATCAAATACGACTTCACTCCATTAATTCAAAAATTGAGTTAGCAGCTAGGGCGTGCCCCCTTTTTGTGCCTCTTGTAGAGGAGGGTATTTTCTCTGGCGAGATAGTTGATCGGGTTATTGAGCTCTATCTGGCTGATATAAGAGCAGAGGAGCCAGAAGAGGTTTTTTTAGCCTGCACTCATTATCCTCTTCTAAGATCATCAATAGAGAGGTATTTTGGTTTAGCTACGTCTATAATAGATTGTGGCGAAGCTGCTGCGTTAGCAGTCAAAGATGCTTTGGCACAGTTAGATATGCTTCGTCAGGATTCAGTTGCCGGAAAGGCATCGTATAGAGTTACTGACGACGTCGAGAGATTTAAAACGGTTGGTAAATTATTTCTGGGGTCCTCTTTAGACGATGTTACCCTAGTGGATGGTCTGACTTAAAAGGATTAATTGTTGTTCTATGTTGCCTTATATTGCTAAGAAGATTTTCGGAACTCGCAATGATCGAATTCTCAAAGGGTTAAAGCCCTTTGTGCAAAGGGTTGGGTCTTTAGAAGAAGGGCTTAAGTCGTTATCCAATGAGCAGTTAGCTAATCAAACAAAAATTTTCAAAGAGAGAATATCAAAGGGTGAGAGCCTAGATGCTTTGATGCCAGAGGCTTTTGCCACAGCCAGGGAGGCCGGGCGAAGAGTATTAGGCATGAGGCACTTTGACGTTCAGCTGATCGGTGGAGCTGTTCTTCATCGGGGCATGATATCAGAGATGAAGACCGGTGAGGGAAAGACCCTTGTCGCCACTCTAGCGGCTTATCTGAATGCATTACCTGGGAAGGGCGTGCACGTCGTAACAGTCAATGATTACCTGGCTAAGCGCGACGCCGCCTGGATGGGCCAGTTATATCGCTTCCTCGGATTAGACGTTGGAGTTGTTGTTCCTGGAATTTCCGATCAGGATCGTAAATTGGCTTATCAAGCTGATATTACATACGGCCAGAATAATGAATTTGGCTTTGATTACCTTCGCGACAATATGAAGTTTCGGTTGGAAGACAAAGCTCAACGCGGCCACAACTTTGCGATTGTTGACGAAGTGGACTCGATATTAATCGACGAAGCCAGAACACCGCTAATTATCTCTGGGCCAGCCGAAGATTCGTCGCAATTGTACATCGAGGTAAATAAAATTATTCCTCGACTCTCAAAAGATAAAGATTTTACGATTGAGTTAAAATCCAAGCAGCCAGCTTTAACTGAAGAGGGTATATCTACCCTAGAGAAGATATTGGGTATCAATAATCTTTACGAGCCCAATCATGCTGAATTAGTTCACCATATAAATCAGTCGTTAAAAGCACATTTTGCTATGGAGCGAGATGTTGACTACGTAGTGAGAGACGGACAAGTAATAATTGTTGATGAGTTTACTGGTCGTCTAATGGCTGGTCGCCGCTGGTCTGATGGATTGCATCAAGCTGTTGAAGCAAAAGAAGGGGTTCGGATTGCCCGTGAGAACCAGACATTGGCTTCTATTACATTCCAGAACTATTTCCGAATGTACTCAAAGCTTAGTGGTATGACTGGAACGGCAGATACCGAAGCTGTTGAGTTTAAAAAAATATATAGTTTAGAAGTTGTCTCGATCCCAACAAAT
>CAZWGK010000073.1:0-11388 GCA_964633685.1 uncultured Bdellovibrionales bacterium
AGAAGCTAACGCCCTCAGAAAAGGGATATACCAAGCGATGGAGAATGGGGCTCGAACCATAGATATGCCGAAAAAATCCGTTTTTCCTTGGTCCGTTGGCGATCACCAATCAACAGATATTTATGCCATCACAGTCCTCGCTAACTTCAAAAAGTTCCTCCGCGAAGAAACCCCGTAGGACTTACATAAGTAGAAATCGTTGATATTACCACTATACGAAAGAAAGCACTGGCCGGCCAAAGAGCTGCTCCACCTGCTCACACAAGGCCTCTGAAGGGGCCACGCAGACAGGCTTATCCCGAGAGTCCTTTAGCTCTAATGGATAGGGCACCTCAGATACCCTTATCTTTACAGGACAGGTGCCAGGATACTTACGGGTAAGGTCCTGTAGCTTCCTCAGGGCATCCTCATCACACTCACTTCCCTTTAGCTCCATCAGAGCCACAGTGGCGCTCTTATCCCGTATCGAGATTAGGCTTTCAAAAGAATCCGCTATCAACACTCGACGCTCCGGCGTTACGTCCATCTTGCCTGAGATAACTACTGGGTCCTCTCCCACTAAGAGATTCGAAACCTTCAGGTAAGCATCAGGCCAAACGATCGTCTCCATAGTGCCGAGCCAATCTTCCAAGGTGAAGGTCGCATAGCGGTCACCTTTTTTGGTGTTCTTAAGTTTTAATGCTGTCACAACACCACCAGTCTTAACTTTGCCTGGCTTGGTTAATGCCCTTAAATCGTCTGTTGTGGCTAAGCCCAATTTTTTTATCTCACGTCGATACTTTTCAAGCGGATGCCCTGATATGTAGAAACCTAAGGCATCTTTCTCGTAGGCCAATTTTTTGTTCACTGGCCACTCCGGCAGATTCATTCTTCGGCGCGGAACTTCCTGCTTGCCACTCTCGCCACCGAATAGCCCCATCTGATTAGTAACTTTATCTTTGTGGATCTGTTGAGCCGACTTCAATAACTCTTCAAGTCGCTCATGCATCTCTCTTCTGGTAACGCCAGAGTGATCAAAAGCTCCGCAAGTGATCAAACTCTCAATCACTCGGCGATTTACCATTCCTGGATCGACCCGAGTTAGAAAATCCTCTAAATCCTTGAATGGACCCGATTCGTCTCTTACTTGAATCATGTGGGTCACAGCTTTCTCGCCGATGCCTTTGACCGCTTCAAGTCCAAATCTGATTTTATCTTTATCAACCGAGAATCCTGCCGAACTAAAATTAACATGAGGTGGTAATACTTCAACGCTCTGCTCGCGACACTCATTGATATTCTTCAGTGTTTTATCACTATCACTCATCTCATGAGACATGAGAGCTGCCATAAATTCCACAGGATAGTGAGCTTTTAGATAAGCTGTCTGGAAAGAAATTAACGCATAAGCGGCCGAGTGACTTCTATTAAAACCGTACCGCGCAAAGGTTTCCATCTGAGAGAATATCTCTTTGGCGAGCTTTTCATCGATGCCTTTCTTTTTGGCGCCATCAACGAACATCTTTTCTTGCTTCGCCATCTCTTCTGGCTTCTTTTTACCCATGGCACGTCTGAGTAAGTCAGCATCACCAAGAGTGTATCCCGCAAGCGTTCGAGCGAGCTGCATGATTTGCTCCTGATACACAATAATGCCGTATGTATCAGCCAAAATATCCTTCATGCTCGGATATAAATACTCAACAGGCTCTCGCCCATGCTTACGCTCGATGTATCTATCCACCATGCCGGCATCAAGTGGACCTGGTCGATAGAGAGCCAAAATAGCTACCAAGTCATCAAAGCAGCTCGGTTTTAGGCGTTTAGTAACCTCGGTAATACCACCTGACTCAAGTTGGAATACGCCGGTTGTATCGCCGTGACATAGTATCTGATAGGTCTTGGGATCGTTAACAGGAAGAGTGCTAAGCTCAATCTTCTTACCCTGGCTACCTTCGATTAATTTAACGGCCGTATGGATAACGGTTAATGTTTTTAATCCTAAGAAGTCGAATTTTACGAGCCCAATCTTTTCAACATAACTCATCGAATACTGAGTTACATCGTTGCCGTCTTTATCAACCATCATCGGCAAGAGATCCACTAAGGGCCGATCTCCAATTACGACACCAGCCGCATGAGTAGATGTGTGCCGCACTAAGCCTTCGAGCTTAAGTGCCAATTCGATTAACTCCTTCCCCTCGCCTTTGGCATAATCTGCCAACTGCTTCTCCATCTTCATGGCTTCAGAAAGTGGATAATCGAAGCCTTGTCGCGGAGCAGGCACTAATTGGGCAATCTTATCGGTCTCTGCGTAAGATAACCCAAGAGCGCGACCAACATCTTTAATCGCAGCCTTTGCCTTTAGAGTTCCGAAGGTACAGATCTGAGAAACTCTATCCTTACCGTACTTCTCAATTACATACTTAATGACCTTGTCTCGGCCATTAATACAGAAGTCAACGTCGATATCAGGCATGGATATACGTTCAGGGTTAAGAAATCGCTCAAAAAGGAGTTTATTATAAATAGGGTCAATATCAGTGATTCTTACAGCGTAAGCAACAAGAGAGCCGGCAGCACTACCACGACCAGGGCCTACTGGAATTCCATTCTCTTTTGCCCACACGATAAAGTCTGACACCACCAGGAAGTATCCTGGAAACCCCATTGAAGCTACAATCTTCAGCTCTTCCTCTAGGCGCGCTTTATAAATTGGAATCTCTTTCTCGCTCCAATCATTTCTAGCAGCAGCGATTTCTTTAAATCGCTCCTTTAATCCTTCACGAGCCTTTTCGGCTAAAAGTTCAGCCAAATCAACTTTTCCAGAATCCTCATACTTGGGCATGTAGTATGTATTGAAATTAAAATCGAGGTTGCATGATTCGGCCAAATCAACCGTATTACGAATCGCTTCTTCTCCCCGACTCCAATCCTTAAATTCTGCCCGCATCTCATCAGCGCTCTTTAAGTGAAGATGAACGCCGTCGTGTTTCAATCTATCTGGATCTGTGACCTGCTTACCGGTCGAAACACACATCAGAACTTCTTGGGCATAGTGATCGTCTTCTCCAGGATAATGACAATCATTCGTCGCAATTAATGGCAACGACATGGACTGGGCCAACTCAAAACAGGCCTTATTATGCTTCTGTTGCTCTTTTATGGCGTGAGGCTGAACCTCGACATAAAAGCGGCCCGGAAATGTCTTAGCATAATATTCTAGGACCTCTTTGGCTCGCTTTTCATCATCGTTTTCAACAAAGCTACTTAATTCCCCAGCCAAGCACCCAGAGAGAACAATTAGACCTTCATTCCAACGAGTAAGAAGCTCATGATCTACACGTGGCTTAAAGTAAAATCCCTCTTGATATGCTGAACTAACCAATCGGCAGAGATTCTGATACCCCTTCATGTTTTGGGCTAATACAGTGAGGTGATGAGTCCCTGCGCCCCCAACAGCTTTGGTCTTCTTTTCAAAGCGGGAACCAGGAGTAACATACAACTCACAGCCAATAATTGGCTTAATGCCGAGCTCTTTAGCACTCTGATAAAATTCTATAGCTCCGTGCATGTTGCCGTGATCGGTCATGGCAATAGCAGGTTGCCCTAAGGCTTTAGCTTGCTCAATGATGTCGGGTAGTTTATTAGCTCCGTCAAGGAGACTGTACTGAGTGTGAAGATGAAGATGAACGAACTGACTCACGACTTTTTGCAACGCAGGCCCCAGTGCCTGATGTCTTTAGACACCAAAATGTACCACTACCAGGGTTAGATTCCAAGCCGTTGAAGGGTCCCAATTCTTGATTCTTAGCTTGCAAAATTAAAAAAAAATAGGGGGATACCCACCGATTTCTCTTGCGATTTGGAGATAAATTATCTAGCCATTTCTCTTTGAGTCATCGCCCGAATTCCCTCAAATGAGAGCTCAGGCATTTTAACTTTAGCTGTGCGTGTTCCAAGTTGAGCCAAGGAATTAGCATTCGAGAAACTAAATAGATTAAATTTAATCTTTGGCCACTTCTTCTTAAAAATTTGAGCTGAGTCTGGATATGCCAGATCAAAAGTTCTGAACCCCATCTCCTCAACCAACACCGGCAATACACTCATTCTGTGTGGAGTCTGATCCATTCGACTCGGCATGACGAATCCCTTTAGAGATTCAACAAGCTCCACAATTTGAGCTACTGGAGTGTTTAGCACAAAGTCCCTCTGCCCTCTTGCTTGGGCGGGAACTCCTACTACCTTCAAAAAGTCCTCTACATCTCGGGTTCTAAAATTTTCTGGGAATAAACAGGTAAGAGCAACATCGTTACATGTTCCGATAGTACATCTGAGGTTTGCTCCTGGGATTATTCGAATTTCACCGCCATTAGCAGCACCCATAATAGCATCGATAGAAGCACCACTGTTGTAATCAGTAACAGCCATCATATCTAAGCCCTTTACCTTGGCTAAGCTAACCAAGGCAGGAGCTGTATCGATTCCATTAATACCAAAATATCCAACTGAAGCTGGAGTATGGACTCTTAGGTCAAGCACAAAGCTCTTAGTCCTCTTTTTTGAGGAGCTTTGGGTCTCTACTACTTCCTTTTCTACATTATTTATTAACTTTGACTTCTCGTTCGCCATGTTACATCCCTGTTAAAAACCTATTTCTTATCTTTCTCTTTCTCGGCCTGAGCTGCTGCAAGAGCAGCGGAACCTAATTGATTTTTGGCCAGAAACTCCTGCACTTTATCTTTACTAGTTTTGTCCACCGCGGGAGCTTGAGGAGCTGCCGCTTTTGAGGCTGGTGCAGCTTGGGCAGCTACTTTAGCGGCTCCCTGAATCGCCATAACCTCTTTAAACATAGTTCTTAGAGCAGCTATTTGCGACTCTATACGTTCAAAATCACTCACAGTTGGGGTGTTATTTAATAGATTCATTACCCGCTCAAGTCGAATAGAAAGGTTACCAATTCGACCAGATAAAAGATCTAATTTTCCCTCGATCAATTTCAATTCAGAACTAGTTGATAACCCCATCATCTTGACGATGGTGGAGGCACTCACTTCAGTCTTGGTAACTGATGCGACATCCATCTGAAGCAACTCTTCAATCTTTTCTCGCTCCTCGACAAAACGAGCTCCACCCTCCTTACCAGGAGTCGGAACAGCACCCGAAGTGCTCTCTACAATCGTAGTCTCAGTGGGATTTTTTATAGAAGTTTCGTCAGCCACAAAACCAGGTCCTTCGGCAAAACCAAATGTTCAAAAACATCGTTAAAGCAAAGAGGAGCTCTAATTTAAGCGAGCTTCTCCCTCTCTTTAGACTCTGCTGTGCGACGATCCGATTCAGATTTGTTTTTGGTATCCAAAGTGGCTGAATCTACTAGCTTTAATTTCTTGGCAGAGAGGTCAATTTTCTTGATTCGTATCAATCTAACCCGATTTCTTACTACCCGCTCGACCCTAAACTCCATCGAATTAAAGGCAAAAGACTCTCCCTTGTTGGGAACCTTTCCGAGTCTATGCATTACAAAACCAGCTATAGTTGAATACTCGCCCTCTGGTAAAACTATACTGTAAATCTCATTTAAGTCGTAAATAGTCATGCTGCCGTCTACCAGGTACTCGCCCGAGCCAGAGACACCACGAATCTTCTGCTCCTCTCCGATATCAAACTCATCCATGATATCGCCCACAATCTCTTCAACCAAGTCCTCAAGTGTGACTAGCCCATCAATTCCACCATGCTCATCACGCACTACAGCCAGATGCACTGCGTTTGATCGCAACTCTTCCAATAACTCGTCGATTCGAGTTCCAGCATTACAAAAATAAGCTGGGCGCATTATCTCCGACAAATCGAACGACTGAACATCTCGCCCGACGTAAGGCAAAAGATCTTTCAGCAATAAAACACCCTCAACATCATCAAGATCCTCTCCGCACACTAAAATCCGAGAGAATCCAGTTGTCCTAAAAACCTCAACCACCGCATGCAAGCCTTGCTCTAATCGAACAAAAGCGATGTCTTTTCGTGGGGTCATCACCTCTGTAACTATCGTATCTGATATGGCAAGAACGCTTTTAATCATCTCACCTTCATCTTCTTCTAACTCTCCAGCCTCACTGCTTCTCTCAACAATCTCTTGGATGTCTTCCACCGATTGAACCACATGACGCTCCTCTACTGGGCTTACATCGAGGCTTTTAAAAAACTTTCTAGAGAGCGACTCAACCGCCAACAGTAATGGATGCAGAATCAAACCAAAAATTCTAAGAGGAAAAGCCATTCGACACAGGGCCCGCTCTGGATTGCCTGCAACCAAACCCCGACAAAGCTGCATCAAGGCCATGGTTATAAGAGAGAGAATTCCCACTAACACAAGGGCAATTACAGCCCATAACCAAGAGCTTACCTGAGGTCTGCTAGCCACCTCGCCTGTAATAACCTCTGCACCTGATTGGAATAGTCCAAATAAAAACCAACCAAAAATTGTCGATGAAAGCAGCTGTCCTAAACGACAAGCTAGAATATAGTGGTCGTCTCGTTCTAGAATCGAGTGAGCTAGCGCCGCAAACGGCACTCGGTCTTGCTGTAACTTTTCAAAGTCTGCGATGGTGGAACGAGCCAATGAGATGCTGGCGCTACTGAAAAATCCATAGAAACACAGAAATGTGACAAATACGCCTACAAAAGAAGCAACCAAATCTAATATATTTATTTCCATCGCCAGATCTTAGTTTGACGGTCCTAATGAACCGTGTCAATCAAACAAATTCAATCATTATTTTAGCAACTTAACAACGCTATCTCTAATCAAATTCTCGGTGGTCAAAAAGAACACTTTAAATGATTATAAAGCTGAAAAATTGAATAGGTTCGTTTTTAGAATAGGACTTTAACTATCTAAGAGAGAACCCTGAAGGACCAAAAATGAAAGAATTAGCAACTCGAGAGATAATGTGGAACATCGGAACGTTACCAAACGTAATCACGATGTATTCCCTTATGGTCATCGCCCTCGTAATTGGTGGTGCTGGGCTATTAAGGCAAGCCGAGCTAGTTCGGTCTGGCAAACCTAGTCCTAATCACGAAGGCGACCTCAGCGCCAGAATAATGGACGCGCTGAGAGATGTTGTTTTCCAGAGACGCACAATAAGATCATGGACCCCAGGTGTTGCTCACACTTTAGTTTATGTCGGGTTCTTAGCCCTCCTCTTTGCAACAACAGTAGTGTTCATTGAACATGACTTAGGGATTCCAATTTATCGCGGTAATTTTTATCTTTTAGTTACCCTTCTTGCTGACGTGTTGGGAATCGGACTCCTGTTTGGAGTTATGATATTTGCTCATCGTCGTTACATCAAAAAATCAGATCTGGTTCATTCGCGATCAGTGGATGCGACTCTTCTGATAATTCTTGCCCTGCTAATCATTCAAGGTTTTTTTGTTGAAGGGCTCAGAATTCACCACGGCGAGATCTCGGGTAACCCTGATAAATGGGCGGCCTTTTCTCCAATAGGGCTTCTATTTGCTAAGCTTTTCTGGGGGCTTTCAATAAATGCTACTAAGTCGCTCCACTATTTTATGTGGTGGTTTCACACAGCGACAGTTTTTGCAGCTATTGCAATAGCACCTTACACCAAGTTTCTTCATATTATCGCCAGCTCGGTGAATCTATTTTTTAACCGCTCAAAAAAACCTGCCGGGGCTCTTCCTTTCCCAGGTGATATTGAAAAGATGGTTGAGGCCGGGGATGAATTTTCTATTGGTTTAGGCACAATCAAAGACTACACCTGGAAGCAGCTCTTAGATTTAGAAGCCTGCACTAGTTGCGGTCGGTGCCAAGATGCTTGCCCAGCGTATCGTTCAGGCAAACCGCTCTCGCCTAAATGGATGATATTGGATACCCGCAATCACGCGATGTTATTAAATAATGAAGGCAAGCTCGGGACATCGAAGTTGTCAGGTCCCCTATTTTCCCTTGATAAGAATCTCGCCAATAACTTGCTTCTTAAAGGCAGCGGAATAGTGCCACAAAAAGAAGGTGGTTATGAGTATGCAGATGGCGGAGTATTCAGAGGCAAAAACGAACTAGTCCAAAAATCGGCACTAAAACTCGGCGCGAACGTTGACCAGAGAATATCAGGCGAAGTAATTGATTCTGAGACTTTCTGGTCTTGCACAACTTGTATGGCGTGCGTAGAGGCGTGTCCTGTTGGTATTAATCACGTCGATCAGATTGTTGAAAATCGCCGCAACATGGTTCTTATGCAGGGTGAGGTTCCAACAGAAGCGCAGAAGACTCTCAAGGCATTAGAGAATCGGGGTAATCCTTACGGTCCACCAGAGGCACGTACTGAGTGGATAGGAGATCTGAAAGTTCCAGTGGTAAAAGCTGGCGATGAAGTTGAGTACCTTTACTGGGTGGGTTGTGTCTCAGCCTTTGATAAACGAAAACAGAAGATTGCGAGATCTTTGGTCACAATTATGAATCAAGCGGGTCTTTCGTACGGGATTCTTGGAAATGCCGAAGGATGCTCGGGCGACCCTGCTAGGAGGCTCGGTGAAGAAAATCTCTTTCAAGCCTTGGCCAAGGGAAATATCGAGACGTTGAAATCGATAAAGTTCAAATACCTTGTGGCGAATTGTCCGCACTGCTTTAACACAATCAAAAACGAGTATCCGCAGTTAGGAAACTTAGGTGATGGCAGAGAGCCTGAGATTATCCATCACTCGGTGCTGCTGAAGAGGCTGTTAGCGGAAGGCAAAATTGCGCTCAAAGATGAGGGCACTGCAAGAAAGGTTACGATGCACGACCCATGTTATCTGGGGCGGTATAACGGTGAATTTGATGCTCCTAGAGAGACAATCAAAAAGAGCTCCTCAAGGCTTCAAGTTATCGAGATGGACGAGAGCCGTGAAAAGGCGATGTGCTGCGGAGCTGGCGGTGGCCACTTCTGGATGGACCTAAAGATAGGCACCAGAGTGAACGCGATTAGGACTGACCATGCGGCGGCGACAGGCGCTGATACTGTGGCGACTGGGTGTCCGTTCTGTCTTCAGATGATGGAGGACGGAGTCAAAATCACTGGCCGCGAGGAGAAGATGGAGGTCAGAGATATTGCGGAGTTAGTGGCGGAGAATCTGAGATAAGTGCGGGCAGAGGCGTTGCTCTTTGGGGATATATTCCCTAATGCTATGACGCTGGAACGAAGTCGCTTCTTGGGGATATATTCCCCTGCTGAGTTTACGTGAACAAAACGTCGCTTCTTGGGGACATATTCCCCCGCGAACCGTACTACAGTTTAATTCTTTGTATTTAGAAATCCCCGAGGTGAAATTATCTTAAGGTTCGCTTGGGGAACATATCCCCAAAAGCGACTGGGGGTAGATCCAGCCGGTTCTCCTGAGTCTTAGAGTTGCGATTTGCTTCCTTTATTCATCGGGCTACAAACACAATTAATTTTCATATGAATATCACATGAAAACGTTAACCACTCCCCATCGTGCCCGCAATTTGAGCACTGTTGGTCCTTCGAAGACTCATCCATTTTGCAACCTAGAGTAAGGCAGTACGCCGTGCAGGCACGACTCTCGAAGCTAAATGCTCTATCACAGCTATAATTACCAGTTATAGGCGCGCTGACCTCAAAATTCTTCTTGTCAATTGTTAGTTCGATCGTTCCACAACCCCAGGCACGATTCCATGAACCAAAAATTAAAACCACGATCAACAAAAAAGATTTGAACCAGTAAAACATAATCGCTCCAATGTACTATTGGCTTTGCCTGCACCCTATGAAGATCGAAAAAAAAAAAATAACTTGAGCCCAATCAGCCAGAGCGCACAAAAAATCATAATTATACTTAGGGATAGGAGTATTTAATTGAATTTGGCGGCTAGAGTAGCCGCCTAGCGGTAGATAAAAGGGGGGAGCTAAATAATTCGAGTGCCGGTAGGCAGATCCCCCTGATTCCTCAGCAGCAAACTACTTCCAACGCTGGAGGTAGCTGACAGCACAAGGGAGCTTCTTGGGGATATATTCCCCCGCGAACCTTAAGATAATTTTACCCAGGGGATTTCTTAATACAACGAACTAAACTGTAGTACGGTTCGCGGGGGAATGGATTCCAAAGAAGCGACTAGCGTGGCGGAGCTTTTACAAGGATTCTCCTCAACTCTCTTCTCGATTTCGGCAATTAGACAAGTCTAGTTCTTATTTTACCTTCGGAGTTTCTCATGCAAATTCGTTTTGTATCCCCACCACTCATAAAGTGGTGGGAAGCCCAGGTTATTTCCCTTCGAGCTTTTTAATCGAGTATTCAATAGCTTGCCGAACATGGGTGTCTTGCTCACCCAAGAGGTCTAAGCGACCGTCAAGGGCAGAGATAGCTCTCTTGTCACCGATCATCCCAAGTGCATAGGCCGCATTCTGCCGAACATCGGTATCAGCATCCTTCAGCGCCTCTATGAGCGGCTCAAAAGCGCGCGGGTCTTTAATCTGACCAAGGGCATGGACCGCCGCCAGCCGAACCCTCCAACCCTCCCGCCGAACCACCAAATCCTCATCCTTCAGCGCCTCTATGAGTGGAGGCACAGCTAGCGGGTCTTTAATCTTACCGAGTGCATAGGCCGCCACACGCCGAACCACCAAATCCTCATCCTTCAGCGCCTCTATGAGTGGAGGCACAGCCTGCGGGTCTTTAATCTCACCGAGTGCATAGGCCGCATTCCCCCGAATATACAAGTCATTATCCTTATCCTTCAGTGCCTCTATGAGCGCAGGCACGGCAGGGGCACCAATACCTACAAGCTCGTGCAACACTCGATCATCGAAAGGAGCGATCCTTAGGAACGCGATTAGATCATGTGCTCTTTTTTCCATAATAAGGTAGGTATCGGATACTGGCACTGTGGTGCGATGCACCTGCTCCTGTTCCTTTGATTGGGTGATAATTGCGAAAGGAAAATCGGCGTTCCCTGCATCCTCAGGTTTTGCAATAAGGGCGTCGCGGTTTATACTCTCCGCATGCAGTCCTTCGCTATCATCGGGTTTACACGTTGGGCTGACCAACGCCGCAGCGCACAGAGTCACAGCTTGAAGACCATTCATCTTTGTCATATTTTTCCTACCCTTAATGCTATATCCAAAAGCTCACGCAAGACCTCAGTGCCTACCCTACTATGTTACCAAAAAATAGCTCTCAAAGTTTATGACCAATAAAGCTTCAGATGTGACATTCTAAAGTCGAGGGAAAGCCATTACTCCCGAAAATAGTGGCTTCCAGGGCATTTCATGATTTTTTGATAAGCGGTAAATCAGCACGGGTGCCTCCAAAAGCCCCTTGAGGCTAGGACTTAACCCCCTGATTCCTCAGCAGCAAACTACTTCCAACGCTGGAGGTAGCTGACAGCAC
>CAZWGK010000074.1:0-912 GCA_964633685.1 uncultured Bdellovibrionales bacterium
AGGGAAGGAAGGCTTGGTCATCAAAATGCGAGGCGTCGAAGTAGCAACTTTCCCGGTGGCTAAGAATGACTTTGTAGAGCAAATGTTTTCTCAAGTAGAGGAAGTTATCGCGCAGAATTCATCTGATCTGGTTGATGATTCCATGACACGAAGACTTTTGGACGCTCTAGATACTGAGGCGCCTGAATTGGTCTCGGCTGTTGTTCCAGGCGTTATCACAGTTACGCAGCTCTCGATAATATTGAAAGCGTTATTGAAAGATAAGATATCAATAAGGCACTTTGATATGATTCTTCAGGCTGTCGCCGAAAATGGAGGGAAGGCATTGACAGAGAGAGTTCTCCTTGAAGAGATTAGAATCGCGTTGAAGCGAATTCTAACCTCACAGGTTGTCAAAAACGGGTCAGTTCATGCTTATACGGTAGATCCTGTTTTTGATGTTTTACTAACTCGCCTTGATAAAGAGTCTAAAGATATTCAACCTCACTATGTTCTTTCGATAATAAATGGAATCAGAGATTTGAAGGTATCCGAGGATGCAGTATTTGTTGTTTCAAGAAGTGCGCGTCGCTGTTTTGCGGAAATTCTAAACGCTAAAGGGTATCGATTTAAGATCTTAGCTTTTGAGGAAATCACAGATGGCGTTTCTATCTCGCGAATAGCCGAGGTGTCACTGCCAGCAAATCAAGCCGATGAGGCAATTATGGAGTTAGCAGCATGACTCCGTTACTGAATAGATTACTTTCAACTTCGCTTGTGTTCATATTGGTTGGATGCTCAGTGCCACAACCAAGGCCATCTCTAGAGAATCGTAATACTGCTAAGGGGCTTGTTGATAAAGGAGTGATATCTTTAAGGCAGGGAGATACCACAGGAGCCAAAGCTGCCTTTGAGGCAGCGGCTGAGATTGCG
>CAZWGK010000074.1:922-11381 GCA_964633685.1 uncultured Bdellovibrionales bacterium
CTATTCCTGAGGCTTTAGACGGATTAGGTGTTGTGGCGTTTTTACAGGGCGATACCTCCGTAGCTGAGCGGCTCTTTAATGCTGCCTACGACCATGGCGTTTATCCTCATGCGCTGGGTAACTTGGCTTTACTATACGAGAGTCAAGGCAAACTGAACCTTGCGCGGGAGTATTATCAGAGAGCCGTAGCAGAGGACCCAACTAATTTTAGGACAAGGAGTAACTACGCTGTCTTTTTAGCTGAGTATGTTGGCGATTCCCAAAAGGCCAAGGATGAGCTTTTAAAGGCACAGGCTATAAAGGCTTCTCCGATAGGGATGCACAATCAGGAATATCTTTCACCTAAGTTTAATTTAGATTAGTTTAAGGTTAATTATGGCAAAAAATAGCAAAGCACTAAAAACCGAACCTGAAGCCAAAAAAAAGAAGCGTAAGGTGCAGTTAAGCGGGAATCAATCTAAGTCAAAAGTAGATCCGAAGATTCAGCTCTCAATGAAGATTTGGCAATCCGAAATCGAGGCGTTGCAGCAACAGAAGTTTTCCTCAGTTGAGGATGCTGCTAGAAGTGTAGCCGAAAAGGTAGCAGCTCGAAATTTGTTTCAGGGCAAACAGGCCGAGCAAGCAATTAGCTTTATAGAGACCGTCTTGACAACGGACCCGATTGCCCAGGCTTATTTGAAAAAAGCCCTAAAAATATCTGAATAATATTTGGTTGTTATAATCCCCAAAGCTGTCGATACTAAGTATGGTATCAAGAGGGGATTGATGACAAAAGAGCTTACCGACAAGCAGCGAATGATTTTAGAATTTCTCGGCGGAGAGAAAGCCGCAGAGGCTGCCTATTCTCATATCTTTACCATTTTGGTCATCGACCCTGATGAGTTCATGCGGGATATGGTTGGTCGAACCGTCATGTCGATGGGTCATTGGCTATTGCCTGCCGAGAGTCTGGAAGAGGCGCGTAAAGAATGCACAGAGAAACTTCCTGATGTGGTAGTTATGAATGGCAATTTTCCAGAGGAGGGCTCTTTAGAGTTTTGTCAGTGGTTGAAATCTCAAGAGGGTGGCGAGATTATCCCTGTTTTGACTTTAACAGAGATTCCAAAAACCGGCGACAAGGTGGCAGCAATTCAAGCTGCTGTCGAAACTTTAATTGCCGGCTCCGATGACTTTTTAGCTCAGCCTTTCACTTTTCAGGAGTTGAGGGCCAGAATTAATTCTTTAATTAGAAATCGAACTCTTTCTCTTAAGTTGATTGAAAAGAATAAAATGTTGGCTGATGCGCAACAGAAGATTATAGCCCAGGAACGACAGCTTTTAGCGACTCAGCTTGCAGCCACCGCTGCTCACGAACTTGGGCAACCAATTACTGCGATGAAGCTAAACCTTCACCTTCTAGAAAATACGCCGCAAACAGACCCATCTTATCGAAAATCATTTCATGCAATCCGAGCCGACCTATTAAGATTGGCAGAGTTGGTCGAAGGGCTTAAGAGAATCAATGCCTCTAAGACTGAAGAGTATCACAGCGGCAATAAGATTTTAAAAGTTGAAAAGCCCTAATTGGGGGTAGAACATGAAACCGCAGTGCCGTTACAGGCTACTATTGAATTATTTAAAGCCGAAATATCGCTATTGTTGGATGCAATAGTAGTTTCATATTTAGCAACCTTCTCAGAGTGAACTTCTTCAGCTTTCTGAATTTGACCTGTCTTTCTGGTGTCGTTTTTCACTAACGAGAGCTCCCATTTCTCAATATTTTTTTCGATTTGAGAGTTTAGTTTGATGATGCGGCGTTCTGCCGATTCTAGTTTCCGGGAGCATACAGTCCCGGTGGTGCAGTTTGTTAAGATATCGGCTCTTAGGGCGTTATATTCGGCAATTCTAAGTAATAGCCAATCTCGTTTGTTTGCGTAGTTGTTATTGAGACGATTTTTATTGGTAAGCCATTTGCTATCAATCCGAGTGTACTTGGTGCTTAATGTTTCACCGGCTTTATCGATTTTTGAATAATAGGTTATGTTTCTGGCGCAAAGAGAATTAATTTTGTCTGTATTGCGAGTGATTGTGGTTTGACACTGATTGATGGCCGCAGAGGCGACTATTGGATCAGGCGAGAAGCTTGGCGACTCGGCGACTGTGATATCATTTAAACAGGTTACTATAACAAGAGAGAGGGCAAGCGGCTTTAACCACATATTTGATCCTAAACAGGGGAAGTCTAGACCTCTATATTTATAAAGCAGGTGGCAGTGCTAGTCAATTAAACAGCTAACATATATACACCTTCTATCAAGCGAATCGTTTGATGTTTAAGTGATATAATTGTTTCTGGGGTGGCGGACTAAGAGGGGGTGTGCTTTACCACTGCAGCACCGAAACGACACCGCAGTGGTAATAATTTCTGGGCTAACCAGATTAAGCAGCAGGACAAGTTACCGCCGGAGCGTTACAAGCGACGATAGCATTGTTGCAAGTTGTAATCTTGTTGTTGTTGCCAGCTATCTTCGACTCAGATTTTGCAACTGATTTTGCGAACGTTGCTTCAGCTTTGGTAATCGCCTTTTCTTCGTTGGCATCAACTTTCGCTAAGGCGATATTTTCTTTATCATCTAGCTGATCGAGTTTTACGGCAAGTTTTGTAATTTGGATTGCGACTATTGCGGCCTGTTGAGTGCAATCTCCGCCGCCACCAAAAATTCCACCGATGCAGTTAGCCAGAATCTCGGCTCTACGTGCTGTTAAGGTCGCTATTTGGAATCCAACAGCATCACGCTTGTTGTCATAGTTATCACGAATGGTAGTTCTCTTTGTGTTGGCGGTTAACTGGATTTGAGTAATTTTATCGGCTAATTTAATTCCCGCCTCATCAATCTTTGCATACTCAGATATGTTTTTATTGCAAAGAGAGGTTATTTTACTTGTATTCTTTGAAATAGTGTTCGGACACTGATCTGTGGTCGCAGCAATAACTACAGGATCTGGTAAGTAACTTAGATCTTCTGCAAATGCTACGGTGCTGAATAATGTGCTGGTGATTAAAATAGTAGAAACTTTCTTGAACAACATACAACTTCCTTACAGGGACAACTTAACAACCATAATCTTATAGGCGAGGTGGCACCGCTAATCAAATTCAATAAGGGCGCCAAAAACCAAAATCCTCTCTCCTTAAAGAGAGTTATTGTTCGGCTGGGGTAAGGTGTTGCAAATTATACTGAAAATATTACTAGGGCCAAAAAGCCCCAGTAATTTCATATCGTTACAGCCAATTAGTGGATATTGTTAGGACTGCCCCTCCCAGAGTAATCGTGGTGCTACAGATACAATCTTATCTGGCTGGGAATATTCCTCGTAATATCGGGTTAGTTTTCTTCTTAACATCCCCCTAGCACGGTGGAGGCGGGATTTAACAGCTGGGGTTGATAACTTTAATATCTTACCTGTCTCTCTATTAGATAGCCCGTCTACATCTCTAAGAATAAAGACATTTCTGTATTCGTCGGGTAGGCGTGCAATTGCTCCGTGCAGAGTGGCTTTTAACTCTTCATTAAGAGTTATGCTCTCACTAGAGGGGAATAGTGGCTTGTCATGCTCGGATGACTCAAGCTCCATAGCGGAGGTGATATTCTCAACAGGGGTGCTTTTTTCCTGCCTATTTTTCCGTATTCTCATGAATGCGGCGTTGACTGTGATCCGGTAGAGCCAGCTAGAGAAGGCGGATTTGCCTTGGAAGCTTCCTACTTTTTTATAGAGTGTAACAAAAACATCTTGAAGGACCTCTTCTGCATCCTCGCGGTGACGAGTAAGGCTCATAGCTAAATTGAAAACCTTGGTCTCGTACTTTCTGACAACAGTGTCGAAAGCCTCTTCTGAACCCTTTTTGATTAATCTTACCAATTCCAAATCGGTGGGCTCTTTAGCGACAATTTTTTTAGAAACCTTTGCCATATATCCTCCGTGTATGGCTCAACCATAGTGCTTGCCCCGATCTTTATTATTCTCAATGGGCAGCTGACTGTTTTGTTGCATGAGGCATGCATTCGGTTGTGACTTATCTCAGTGACATTCGTAAAAGAATTGTAAAATGTGGTGAGAGGGTCTTAAATTCGAGATCGAGGTCAAAAAGGATTAAATATTAAACCTTGGTATTTTTTGTGAGGATCAAATAGGACCCCACTGCAACAATAACTAAATGAAGTTCAGACCAAAAAAATCCAGCCCAATTATTAGTTTCAAGGGCCACCTGAGATAGACGAAATGTTACCAATAAGGAGATTCCAAGTATTATTAGTAAGAGATGCTGATTGGTAATTTTCCCTTGATTCATTGCACTAAAACTATAGCACCATTGAATGTTCGATAAAACCGTCAATCATGAAAATAGTGCCTCAAAATAATGAGCAGAAGGCTACGATTAAACCGAAAAACATAAACTAGGAATAAGGAAGGGGGCGATCATCAGATTTTTCTGATGATCGCCCTTTTTATCCTTTTATCGCCCAGCGATCAGCTCAGTGGACGGATCGATGAAAACGGGTTCCATCTTAACGTCTGCCTGTGTCAGATCAATCTCTAAGTCCAGATGGTCGCCCTCCTCAAAGGGAATCACTTTCAGGATATAGAGATCAGGGCGAAGGCCTGCCATGGTAAAGGACCCAGATTTATCAGGTTTAGATAGATCTGTGATGGCCCAACCACGAGCAACAACACTATCCCTTTCAGGCCCATAAGCCGGAGAGAGAATAAGCTGAATCCCGCCTTGATCAAGACTTGGATTCCATTTGTCATTGAAAGAAATTCGCCCAGTGACGGTTCGAGTTCCTTCAAGGAGCAAGGTAGTGGTGGAGTCTTTTGCGCTTTCTACAGAGACGTTCTGAAGCTTTGTGACGGTTTCAGAACGCTTCGGCTTCCAGCAGATCCACCATTCCCCAGGGGGAATGGCAGCGAATGAAAAGTACCCATTAATGTCAGAGTAGGCTCCAAACCCTTCACTGGTGATGTCTCCGTCAGGGGGAAGGAGATGAAGTCTCTCTTTCTTCAATGGATTTCCATCGTAGTCGAGAAAGATCCCATGGACGGATCCAGGGAGGATCTTTGTTTCGACTAGCAGCTCCTTACTTTCTGCTAGAGCAGAATCAACTGATGAAGAGTTTACTTCTTCACGAGACGAGATCTGCTCTGCGTTTGTTAGAAGGCTTTCTTCTGGTTGCTTTTCCAGTGACATCGAGGCTGCCACATCAATCTTCTCTCCAGGGTTTGAGCCAAGAGGTAAAAGAATGAGCAAGAGAACGATGATCGTGAAGGTCAAGGCAATACGCGGGGTGCCCATTTCTAATCACCCGCAGGCGGTAACGCTGGTGGTAGTTGAGCATTTCTTGCCCCATTTCCACACAGTTTTAGCCCGAGTTACAGAGGTTGTGTGCCCAGACTGAGAACTGCCCCCGCCCACAGAGATTCCGGTGGTGGTGGTAGTCGACGATCCAGTGGTCACAGTCTCCCGGTACCGGTAGGTCCAGCAGATCTTGACCTCAATCGTGTCACCTTCGGTGCCTTCGTTCTGATCGTCACCGTTGGGTCCTTCAAGATTGCCTCCATCGTTGCAGATCTCGATGCAAGCAGGGTCCATGCCAGAAGCATCGCCCAGCTCGTCATCAGAGAAGACGTCATCTTCAAGGCCCTTCGGATTCCCAGTTCCTCCCCCGATCCACTCAGCATCGGCCGGATCGCCGGGTTGTCCCAGCGGCGGTCGTGCGGCGCAGATGGTGATGCATTCACCAGGAGAGAGGCAGGGATCTTCGGGAGCCGGAGAGGGTAGTGCCAAAGGCACTACCAGAAACATAGCCAAGAGCTTCATGCTCCTGAACTTTCTGGGGTATATGCCCCGTAAGGGTTGATGGGAAAAGACTTCCTAAAACTGAGATAAAACCTCTGGTTTAATCGTAGCTTCAGGATTGGCTGCCTCTAAAATTGGGAAATTTAATTCAAAAATTACCCCGAGATTTTTGACAGTGGCTGTTTGAAATTTCTAAAGAAAGCCAAGTCTAAAGCTAGATGAGAACGTTACCCAATAAAATTGTTAAAGAGGCGACCGTAGGGCCGAGTATAGACCCTTGACGATTCTAATCAATTAAAATCGGGAGATTTGGAGTATGTTAGCGAAGGAAATTTAATCTCTCTTCTATCAGAGCAGGGTCCCCTTCGTATTTTCGGAGGGTTTCTTGAAGAGAGTTAGGTTCAAGGTCTAGGTGGATTGCCACCCAGGCGAAGCTAAAAGGGAGTTTTGGTGTTAATTGACCGAATAACCACTGACGGGCGCTACGGACTTCATGTCTATCACATTGGGCTGAGCCAAATGCATCACAGATAGCTCGAGCAAGGACGGCTGCTAGAAGGTTCCTCTCTGGTTTAACAGGTGAGGGAGCTTGTTGGGTTTCAACGCCATTTGGATTGAAAAAAGTGCCGGCCGCAGAAGTATTACTCATATTTACTCAATTCCTTTTGAGAAAACACCTAGTTACAGAACCTTTCAACAACACAGAAAACCTTAGTTCAACTTATGTAAAGCTTTTAGCTACTTAAAACTATAGAGTCAACAAAATAGAATAGTTAGACAATTTTTCAGGTACTTAACCCAGGTCTAAGTAGCTGGGATCTTTTATATTGAGTAATGTACTCATGGAAGAAGATACGCTGTTTTAGAAACAGAGGTTTATTTGTGGATCGCTTGACATTAATACCTCTATTTTCTACACTCCGCAGCTCTAACAGTTGAATTTTTTTGGATTTCTCTCATGAGTAATGCAAAGCTCTTCGTGAGCAATTTAGATTTCGAATTGAAGGTCGAAGACCTCAAGAAAATATTCGCCGAAGTTGGCCCAGTCGTTAACCTAACATTGGTTACCGATCGTGAGTCCGGCAAGTCTCGTGGATATGCCTTCGTAGAGATGGCTATGCCAGAGGATGCTCAGAAGGCGATTGATGCGCTGAACACAAAGATCTTTAATGGTCGACCAATCAGCGTTGCCGAAGATCGCGGCAAGAAGCAAGGTGAGAAAGAGGACAGACTTCCTCTTCAACCAATGCAGAGAGTGCTCTTCTTCAAGCGTCGTCGTAAGGCTGATCCTTTCGAAGAGAACCCAAATCTAAAGATCGATTTCAGAGACGTAAGAATTCTCTCCAGGTTCTTAAGTGAGCGCGGTAGAATTCTTCCTCGCAGATTGACAGGCTTGAGTGCTTACAACCAACGTCGTATGGCTCGTGCTATCAAGCGTTCTCAGAATATCGGACTACTATCTTTCTCTGGTGCTAATTAATCATTAGCTGCCCAGAAGGTGAAATAAATCCCGACCGTTGCGGTTAATAACCAAAAGCGGTCGGGATTTTTATTTTTTCCAGGGCGTATCGCCTGGAACGTTGAAAACGGTTTCGCCACCTTTTGAGGTGGCCTCAATTGAAGTTGCGTCACATAACTGCTGAAGAACATGCTGAATCCGTTTGCCACTATTTTCGATAATTTCAGCAGCTTCTTTCTGTTCAGGACTCGTACCTTGCTCACTTTTAACTAGGTATGCGGCTCCCATTACAGCTCCTAAAGGGTTATTTATTTCGTGCCTCAGTGTGTGAACTAAAGTCTTAATCGATTCCATCTGAGCAGCCGCAATTTTTGCTTTTGTTAGTTCACGAGATAGCCGGTTCCGATCAACTATTCCCTTCACTAAAGGTTCAAAAAGAGGTTCAGAGACATGCATCTTGCTCAAGAAAAATGCGGCGCCAGCTTTGATTGTGGCACCAGGGATATGGGGGGCATCATCTGAGCTCACAGCTAGTACAGCCAGATCAGATAAAAGGCCCTCATTTAGAAGATCTAATCCCCGTCCATCAGGTAGGTGTTGATCTAAAAGCACTAAATCTAAGTTAAGTTCAGAAGCCTTCAAAAATCCACGAGCTTTTTTTAGCGTATCAAATTCAGTTATTAGGCATCCAGGAAAAATTCTTTTAAGTCTTAGACTCAAGAGATGTCTGAAAGACTCGTCGTCATCAATTATTAAAATTTGAAAGCTCATACAATTACGTTACTTTGTAATAGGGATCTCGACAAGTCTAATGCTCTGGTAAGAAATAATCTTAAGCCCGGAGCTCTTGTTTCTCTACTAGTTGGCGATATAAGCCCCCTTGCTCAATTAACGATGAGTGCGGACCGCTCTCTGTTACAGAGCCATCTTTTAACACTAAAATGTTATCAACGTTTTTCACTGTAGAGAGCCTGTGAGCAATTACAATAGTAGTGCGGCCACGCATAATTCTCTCTAAAGCCTGTTGAATCAGAGCTTCATTCGCACTGTCCAGTGAGGATGTTGCTTCATCAAGGATCAGTATTTTTGGATTTTTCAAAATAGCTCTAGCTATAGCAAGGCGTTGTCGTTGCCCGCCTGATAACTGAACGCCTTTATCTCCTACATGCGTTTTAAATTGCGAAGGTAGGGATTCGATAAATTCGAGAATATTAGCATCAGCACAAGCGGCTCTTAGTTCCTCCATCGAAGCCGCAGGTTTACCATAACGGAGAATCTCTTCTATGGTGACTGAGAAGATCTCAGGGTCCTGTGCCACTATAGCCATTTGGTCTCTGAGCTCACCTGGTTGCATAGTTGAGATATCAACATGGTCGATACAAATGGTTCCAGAGTGGGGCTGATAAAAACTTAATAGGAGATTGATAATAGTAGTTTTGCCGCTTCCACTGGGCCCTACCAAAGCAATAGATTGCCCTGAGCCCACTTCAAAAGAGATATTATTTAGGACGGCCTTTTCTGGTCGGCTAGGGTAGCTGAAGGATACATTTTTAAATGAAACAATACCTTTTGAAATCAGACTTGATTTAGTTGTTGACCGCCCCTCTATTATTGGTTTGTGATCGATTATCTCAAAAACTCTTTCGGCAGCCCCAAGAGACTGTGCAAACTCAGAGTAGGTGCTTGCTATAAAGGCAAAGCTAACAGCGACGATTACGCCGTATAGAAGGAAAGCCGTAAGGCTTCCCATGGAGATTGTTCCTAGTT
This sequence comes from uncultured Bdellovibrionales bacterium, assembly GCA_964633685.1. GTDB lineage: Bacteria > Bdellovibrionota_C > UBA2361 > UBA2361 > J135 > JAWXBT01. The sequence goes on from CAZWGK010000074.1 coordinate 9,985, forward strand.
TCAAAAGGTAAATTCCAAAGCCAAGGACTAAGACTATTGCAAGGTTCATCAGCACGCTTGAGAATGAGGCAAAAAATGCTGCGATCCATGCTCTAATTTTGGCCATCGATAAGGTTGCATCGATTGCCTGACCATATCTAGAGCTTTCGTTCTTTTCCTGGGCAAAAGCTTTTACCGTCCGGACCCCGTAAAGGGTCTCTTCTGCTATCATGTTGGCTTTACCCAACTCCTCTTGCATCTTCTTTGAGGCAGACTTTAATTTTTTGCCTAAAACAGCCGAGATGCCAACTAAAATCGGAAGAATCAAAATGAGTACTAAAGTCAGCAACACAGAGATCCAGGCCATTAGAGCAATGCCGACGATTACCTGAATAGAGTATCTAATTAATACCGAGATGTTTAGACTTACGGCTGTTTGAAGAAGAACTGTATCGGATGCCAGGCGCGAGACAAGATCTCCAGCGCGATTTTTATCGAAGAATTCCACGTCTTGCCCTACTAAGGAGGCGTAGAGTTGCTTACGAAGAGCAGCTACTGCTTTATGCCCGACAAATCCAAAAATATAAGAGCGACCGTAGAAGCAGAGACCCTGAATGATGATGAGTGCAATTAGACCTAAAATGACTAGAGATAGATTATCAACAAGGTAGTTAAAATTCGTGGAATCGAGTAAGCGACGGATAATTTCGGGGAAGAGTAGGTTGATGCCACTGCCTCCAATTAGAAATAGCATACCGATGGAGAGTTCTCGCCAATAGGGCAATGCCAGCCCTACTACTCGGCGCATGTTCTGACTTTTTTTGTTATCTGACATATCTCTATAAGACTTCACGAGCCCAGGCGTTGGCAAGAGAATCTGCGTATTCGTTCCAACGCTGGCCGTTATGGGCTTTAATCCAGGTTAATTTAGCCTTTGGGTGCATTTGAGCTAATTCATACAACTCTTGAACCAATTCGAGGTTCGCAATTGGGCCAGTCTTTCGCTTCCAACCACGAGCCTTCCATGCGTGTGCCCATTCATTAATTGTTTGCACACAGAGATTGCTATCTGTGTAGATGGAAATCTCTTCTTCCGCAGGTAGCATTTTGTATGCGGCAATCAATCCGCATAATTCCATTCTATTATTTGTAGTGTGTTTGTCGTGTCCATGGTCTTGGCCCATGATCTGTCCAGCCTTTACAAAGACAGCACCCCAACCACCAGGACCAGGGTTGCCGTAGCAAGAGCCATCTGTAAAAACACCGGTATCAGGACCACCTGTGTATCGTTTAAGAACCTCTGCTACTGGAAGATTTTGTACTGCTGTTACTGATGCGTTCATAGTTTGACTATACCTCTTTGGTCATCTGGGTACAATTTAGAAAGGAGTTTAATTCACCTCTAAGATGACATACTC
>CAZWGK010000075.1:0-11356 GCA_964633685.1 uncultured Bdellovibrionales bacterium
CGGATAACTCCCCTCGTCCAGACGAGGGCATTCCAGATGGTCTATCTGAGGATTCTTTTGGGGATCGCGCTAACAATCTAGTCTTTTTTGATCGGCTTATTGAGCCCAGTGAGAATTCGCCTTTTGCACAACTAGCTTCGGATTGGGGTTTCTTACCGCCGCAGCAGGTGGAGCTCCAGGCCGTAGTTGACGGAGAATCGCTTCGTCATAAGGTAAAGCGAATGCTTTATAGAGAGACTTTGCGCATATTGTCTAGTGCGAAAGATGCCGATGATTCTCAACCTGGTCCAATCGTAGTAGATCATTTTGATAACAGAGAGCGCGACACTTTTTACTCAAAAGAAGGCATTCTTGTTTTGGTAGACTACCGTGTTCGTAACGTCCATTTAGGCTCCAACATCATTCATCGCTCTGATTATTCAAGCCTTCTCTTAGGGCCTGGTCGCTTGCAACTGGCCTCTCAGAGCGTCGTCTCTATGTTTTTAGCAAAGCGTCAGGACGATGAGATTGTGATTGAGAGCTTCCCTATTTATGGAGCATCAGCCGCCGTAAATGATATTCCGATGCATTCAATGAGGGAATTAAAGGGAGAAAGGAACACTAAATCGCCAATTCAAAATATCTATGTGGGAGCTCTTAAAGACGCTGCTGATAAGATAGGATTGAAGGAGTCTAAGCTTGAAATGCACCGGACTGAATTCACCAAGATAGACTCCAAAGGAGTGTTCTTTCTATTTAATGGTAAGAGATACGATGTCGATTTTGTCCCGCTAGTAGGTGCTGAAAGTAATAAAATAGTACCTCTGCAATGCGTTGTCCATCGGCGTGGCTTGTTTATTGGCGAAGCTAGCACACCGAATATCTTAGTATTATCTGATTAGATATTTCAGAGTGACCCGATTAAAGATGTTAATGGTGCTGCTAGTGCAGCGCCCTATGTTTAGGATCTGCCTTTTATCTCAGATCGATTTCCCATGTACGGTCTTAAAGCCGCAGGGATACTGATTGTCCCGTTCTGATTTTGATAAAGCTCCATTATTGGAATCAGTATTCTGGGCGATGCGATACAGGTGTTATTTAGAGTATGACAAAAGTTAAGTTTGTCATTGCTATCTCTATATCTGAGATTTAATCGCCTTGATTGAAAGTCGTGGAATGTGGAGCAGCTATGAGTTTCGCCCCAGCTGTTTCGCGAAGGCATCCAACATTCAATGTCATTTTTATAAACTTGACCTAAGCCGATATCGCCACCGCAAACATCAACAACGCGATAAGGTAGTTCTAGCATCTGTAGAACCTCCTCTGCGTTTCCGAGAAGTTCTCGGTGAAGAGCCTCGCTTTCTTCAACAGAGTTTTTGCAGACTACAACTTGCTCGACTTTGTAAAATTGATGTATTCGATACAGCCCTTGGGTGTCTTTGCCGTAAGTTCCAGCCTCTCGACGATAACACGGAGAATAACCTGCAAATTTATACGGTAGAGCTTTCTCTTCGAGAATCTCATCCATAAAATATGCTGTCACTGGTACTTCAGCAGTTCCGATCAAATACTTATCGTCACGTTCATCGAGGTGATACGCCTGCTCTTCTCCACCTGGGAAGTAACTTGTCCCTTCCATCGCTGCGTAACTTACGATGTGAGGCGGCTCCATTAAGGTGTAGCCCTTTTTTACAAGGGTATCTCGAGTAAGGGCCAGCACAGCATGTTGAAGTAGCGCGCCATCCCCTTTTAGGAAATAATTTCGTGTTCCACCTAATTTTACTCCTCGTTCGGTATCGATAAGGTCTAGGTCTTTGCCAAGCTCGATATGACTTTTTGGAGTGAAGCCAAAATCTCTTATCTTACCCCATTTTTTGATCTCAACATTCTCTGTGTCGTCTTTGCCATCAGGAACTTTTGCACTTGGCACAGAAGGGATTAAAAGTTGTTGCCGACGCCAGGTGTTTTCGAGTTCGGTGTATTTTTCATTAGATTCCTTCAGCTTGGCTGATAGATCCTTCATCTCTTTTAGTTTTGCCTCTTTCTCTGCGCCTTTTAAGGTCGGAATCTCCTTGCTGGCTTTATTCTGAGTGGCTCTTAGTGCTTCTATCTCCTGCTTTAGTTCGCGGTAGTTGGAGTCAAGATTTAAGAAAGCATCGATATCAAATTTAGATCTTTTTTTAAGTGCAGCAGCTTTGTACTTTTCAGGGTTTGTTCGTAAATCGTGAATATCAATCATAAGGCACACTATTAAAATTTATATCGGGATTATTGCATCAGATTAATGCTGAGTAAATTGCCAACTAGGTCTAATTTAATCCATTTTTTAGCCTGGCTCGTGGGCTCTAACACCAATTCCCTTATATATCGCTTCAAAGATCTATGTTTTTTTTGTTAGTATCTCCAGGTTAAGTAAGTTGAGCCCGTTCGCTCATCAAATCTAAGGTCATTCATCATGCGATCATCGAGATTCGTATTATTGGTTTTGCTTAAATCTTCTATCCTTTTATTGGCAAATGCCTCGGCCCAGGAATTAGTAGAGACAGCTAGAACTAGTGAGACCAAGTTAGGAGTCGGACAAAACGGCGATATCAGTGCGCCGGTAGTGAGCCCTAACGGCAAATATGTAGCCCTTACCTCAACTGCGACAAATTTGGTAAGCGGCGATACCAATTCATATAGAGATGTATTCGTTAAAAATTTAGAGACTGGTGTCATCAAGAGGGTAAATCTCGGGCTGAATCAAGGTCAGGCCAACGGCGATTCGTTTAATGTCGCGATTAGTCCATCCAGCCCAAACGGATTTGTGGCGGTGGTTTTTGAATCAGAGGCGACCAACTTGCATCGCACAAGACTCGATTACCCCGACACTAATGGCAAAAGAGATATCTATTTTTCTCTTCCTAGAAAAAACAACTTAACTGAGCGTATTTCTGTTGGGGTAGGGGGAGTTGAGCCTGATGGAGATTCTTTTAATCCTACAGTGTCGATTAAGGCCGCACCGAATAGATTGTTGGTAGCTTATGCTTCGGTGGCAACAAATTTGGTTCCGACTGATGGGAATGCCAAGAGAGATATTTTTCTAGCCACGCTTACTGAACCAAAAGCGGATGGATCGTTCGACCCTTTAACTGAAATCGAGACTATATTGGTGACAACGGCATTCGATGGAGTCTCCGGGGCAGATGATAATAGTTTTAATCCTCAAATCAGCGGTGATGGAAAATTCATAGTGTTTGAATCGGTTGCCACTAATTTGGTTAGCGGAATTTCCCCAATAACTCGTCAGATCTATCTCTACAATATCGATTCGAAAGTGATTTCACTAGTTAGTAAGGCTCAAGATGGAACTCCCGGAAACGGAATTAGCTCAAGGGCGTCAATTAGTTTTAGTGGAAGCTCGATAGTTTATCTAACGACTTCTAATAATATTGTTGGAGACGGTTACACTTTGCCTTCAAATCGCTTGCAGGTGATGATGTATGATGTCAATACAGGCCAGACTCAGCGAGTTAACACAGCATTAGATGGAACACCGAGTAACGGAGTATTGTCAGCTAATCTCAGTGCTGTTGTCGGACCGTCGGGACGACAGGTTTTGTTCAGTGATTCTGGAAGTAATCTCATAGTAAATGATAATAACGGCTTGGCAGATATTTTTCTGAAAGACGTAGCCACGGGAGTTTTGATAAGGCTTAGTGAGGCTCTGGGCGGAGGCGATGCTGATGGTGCAAGTTTTTATGCCTCTTTCGGTCAGGAGAGTTATGCATCTGATACCGGAATTGCGTCTTATGGGTCAGCAGCGACAAATTTAGTAGGATCGGATACTGAGGGGCAAAACGATGCCTTTACATCTCTAGTTACAATCCCTCCTGTTCCGCTAATTATTGGTACAGAGTTAGAGCTGCCAGCAGCAGTTGGCATTACTAGTGAGGATTCTTTAAGTGTAACCATGCAAGATTTTGATGGAGCGCTATTGGTTTTAGCTGCGCCGTTAGTAAGTGGAATTGACGCTCTAGGAGCCGTTTTTGGCTCTCCTAAGGTTCGCTATGTAGTGACCTCTTATCGAGAGGGGATAAACGGGGCCAAGTTGGATCGGATAAAAAATTCGATTTTAAAAAAGAACTCGATATCTCTGAATAATTTATCAGCTGGTACTCATGTAGTGCGGTATCGCACTCAGATCGTGCAGAAAAATAAAAACACTGGAGTGTTTAAGGTGTTGACTAATTCATCACTCAGTCCAGTTCAGAGAATAATTGTTGGCGAGTAGTTTCGGGCGGATCGGCAGAAAATAAAAAAGCCGAGGCGAAACTAAACGCCCCGGCTTTTAATTGTTCTCTTGGGCCTACTTCAGAACTTCATCAACTGGGGTGTAAGGAATCTTGATGGATTCGCTTATGGCCTGGTTGGTGAGCTTTCCTTTGTAAGTGTTCAGAGCACTCTTAAGTTCAGGGAACTTCTTCATGGCTCCTTCGATGCCGTGGTCGGCAAGTTTCAGGATGTATGGAAGTGTTGCCTCTGATAGAGCGATTGTTGATGTCCTTGGAACCTGCGCTGGCATATTGCAAACGCCGTAGTGAATCACGCCTTCTTCAACATAAGTTGGGTTAGCCAAGTCAGTTGGGCGGATTGTCTCAGCACAACCACCTTGGTCGATGCTGATATCAACAAACACTGAACCAGGACGCATGCTTCTGATCATCTCTCTGGTGATAATCTTAGGAGCAGCGGCACCTGGAACAAGCACAGCGCCGATTAGCAAGTCAGCCTTTGGAATTTCGCGAGCGAGAGCGGCAGATGTTGAGTAAACCGTTACTGGCTTAGCACCGAACATCTCTTTCACTTTCTCGAGTTGACGAACATTCTTATCGAGAATCGCTACGCGCGCGCCCATTCCGAGAGCAACTTCACAGGCAGCTCTTCCAGAAATTCCGGCACCAACGATAACAACTTTACGAGCTGGAACAGATGCTGTTCCGCCAAGAAGAACGCCTCTGCCACCGTTTTGTGATAGCAAGAAGTAAGAGCCATTGAGTACGGATAGCTTGCCGGCAACTTCGCTCATAGGATCTAATAAAGAGTATCTGCCGTCATGAGCCTTAACTAATTCAAACGCGATACCAGTCATCTTAGACTTCAACATTACGGAAGCCATTTCTGGTAAGCTCGCCATGTGAAGATAATCGAATATGGCGATGTCCTCACGGAAGTACTGATACTCTTCCTCATGAGGCTCTTTTACCTTTACGATTAAGTTGGATTTGGTCCAAACGTCTTTAAGGGTAGCTGCGATTTCGCATCCAACAGCCTTGTAGTCTTCATCGCCAAATAAGGAACCTTTACCGGCGCCAGTTTCAATTAAAACTTTGTGACCGTGTTTTACTAATTCAGCGGCTCCATCTGGAGTAACGCCGACTCTTTTCTCAAGAGTCTTTCTTTCACGTGGAACACCAATAATCATATTATCTCTCTAATTATATTTACTTCTGTTAAGGCGGGTTCTATATTTCAAGAGCTTCCCGCCAAGGGGAAAATCTCAAATTACTGTTATGAATGCAATGCTTATCAGTGGTACAGAAGTCGGAAAAAGCATTGAGTCACGCCTGAAGTTAGAAGTTGATAATTTAAAACAACGTACCAATAAAGTGCCGGGGTTGGGTGTTATATTGGTCGGAGATAATCCAGCTTCAAAGCACTACGTTGCAAATAAAGAGAGAGTAGCGGCCCGAGTCGGAGTGCAGAGTTTTGAAAAACTTCTGCCGGCGAATTCCTCGATGGAGGATGTTGAAAAGGCTATCCTGGAATTCAATAAAAACGACTCAATTGATGGCATTTTACTTCAACTCCCCGTACCAGCTCACCTAGATTCGAATAAACTTTTAAGTTTAATTTTACCTGAGAAAGATTCAGACGGTCTCCATCCTGTTAATCAAGGACTCTTAGCAGTTGGTAGACCAGGTATTCGCCCTTGCACACCGTTAGGCGCATTAAAATTAATTGATGTTGCATTAGCTCCAAGCTCAAAAGGGGTTGATGGAGATGTGCCACAGGCGGATCTCGCAGGCAAAAAAGCAGTAGTTATTGGACGTTCAATTTTAGTAGGAAAACCCGTTGCAACGCTACTTTTAGAGCGAAATGCAACAGTCACAATTGTACACTCCCGCACAAAAAATATTGAGGCCGAAGTTGCCGCTGCCGACATCGTTGTCGCTGCACTTGGCAAAGCCGAGTTCGTGAAAGGATCTTGGATAAAGCCCGGGGCTATTGTGATTGATGTTGGTATCAATAAATTAGCTGACGGAAAATTAGTGGGCGATGTTGATTTTGAAGACGCCTCTAAACAAGCTAGTGCAATTACTCCAGTACCTGGCGGAGTCGGCCCGATGACAGTTATCATGTTAATTCAAAATACAGTTGATAATTTTAAGAGAAAGCATGGAATCAAATCTTAAGAGAACTCCCCTTTACGACGCTCATGTTAAGCTTGGCGGCAAGATGGTCCCCTTTGCAGGCTGGGAGATGCCAGTGCAGTATTCGGGAGTGATTCCTGAACATAATGCGGTGCGCTCTGCGGCTGGTCTTTTTGATGTAAGTCACATGGGTGAGATTGAGCTAAAAGGTGCAGAAGCCGAGAAGGCTCTGGCTTACATGACAGTCAATGACGTTACTAAATTAACTGACGGAAAAGCCCAATATTCAGCGATTTCTAACGAGCAGGGCGGTCTGGTAGATGACATTATCATTTATCGCTACTCCCAGAATCACTACTTAATTTGTGTTAATGCCTCCAACACCGACAAAGATTTTGAATGGTTTAAATCAAAAAATAAATTTGATGCTGAGTTTAAAAACATTAGTGCTGCCTGGGGTCAGATAGCGTTGCAAGGACCTAAGGCTCTATCAATTTATGAAAAGGCTTTCGGCGGAAAATGTGACATTGAACTTTTTTATTTTGGGCATAGAAAAATTGCCGGAGTAGAAGTTATCGTAGCGCGTACTGGATACACTGGTGAAGATGGTGTAGAGCTTTTTGTACCTTGGGATAAAACTGCCACCATCTGGAATAATCTTTTAGAGAAAGGTAAGAGCGATGGGCTTATCCCTTGTGGATTAGGTGCCCGTGATACTTTAAGACTTGAGGCATGCTTACCGCTTTATGGTCATGAGCTTGGCGATGCTGTTTCGCCAATTGAATCTGGTATTGGATTCTTTGTTAAGGTTACAGAGCGCGATTTCTTAGGTAAGAAAACAATCAAGGAACATAAAGAAAACGGGGCTCCTAGAACTCTAGTCGCGTTTTTTGTTCAAGACCCTGGAATCGTGCGGGAAAGCTCAAAGGTATTTGATGCCGCTGGTAAAGAGATTGGGTGGGTAACGAGTGGTACTAAGACTCCAAATTTTGAAAAGCCGTTAGGTTTAGCAATCGTGTCTGCTGCAAATAGTGCTGCAGGTTCAGATATATTTGCTGATGTTAGAGGTCGGAAGATTCGATGCCAAATAACCAAACGTCCTTTTTATAAACGGAATTATTAATTTAGTTTTATATCTACAACGGAGTGAATTATGGATTTCCCAAAAGATTTAAAATTTACCAAAGACCACGAGTGGGTTCGCGTTAGTGGTAATTCCGCAGTAGTCGGTATTACTGAGTTCGCCCAAGGGGAACTCGGTGAATTAGTGTTTGTGGATTTGCCAGCAAAAGGCAAAACACTTAAGGCTCACGATACAGCTTGTGTAGTGGAGTCTACTAAGGCTGCTTCTGATGTCTATTCCCCAATCGGTGGAACCGTAGCCGAGGTTAATTCAGAGCTTTCAAATACCCCCAACTTAGTAAACTCAGATCCATACGGAAACGGCTGGCTAATAAAGCTATCCCCATTCAATGCGGCGGATGCTGAGGGATTGATGAGCCCAGAGGATTACAAGAAGTTATTGAATAAGTAATGTTTTAATCAGAGGAATTTTATGGATTTTGTCAGAAGACACATCGGACCAACTAACGATCAAATTGGTGAAATGTGTAAGTCTATCGGAGTTTCAAGTCTTAGTGAGCTTGTATCTAAAACGGTGCCTGGCAATATCCTTACAAATTCATCTTTAAATCTATCGGAGCCACTAAGCGAGGAGGCTGCTCTGAAAGAGCTAAAAGAGAAGATGTCTCGTAATGAGGTTAGACGTTCTTTCATCGGAATGGGATATTACGGTACTCATACACCGCCAGTGATTCAGAGAAACATTTTAGAGAATCCAGGTTGGTACACTCAGTATACTCCTTATCAAGCAGAGATCTCGCAAGGTCGTTTGGAGGCTCTATTAAATTTTCAAACAATGGTCTGTGATCTCACAGCCATGGATGTCTCTAACGCATCTTTGCTTGATGAGGGAACAGCCGCTGCTGAAGCGATGGCCTTGGCGTTTAGAGCTCGTGGGAGCGAGCAGAAGAATGTACTTCTCATCTCCTCGGCGTGTTTTCCGCAAACTATTGATGTTGTTGTGACCAGAGCTGAGCCGTTAGGAATTAAGGTTAAGGTTACAAGTCCTGATGAACAATCTATAACCGATTCCGTGTTCGCGGTTTTGTTCCAATATCCGAACATATATGGAGAGGCTAGAAACCTTGAGAGTATCACCAAGGCAGCACACGCAAAATCAGCGCTGATGATAGTTGCAGCGGATATCCTAGCCCTAACCATGCTTAAACCTCCGGGAGAATGGGGTGCTGACATAGTCTGTGGCAGTACTCAGAGATTCGGTGTGCCGATGGGTTTTGGTGGTCCACATGCAGGATACATGGCAGTGCGAGATGAGTTTAAGAGAGCCATGCCCGGAAGATTAATCGGTGTCTCCAAAGACAGTCTGGGTAAGACAGGCCTAAGGCTTGCGCTTCAGACTCGTGAGCAACATATCCGTCGTGAGAAAGCTACGAGTAATATCTGCACTGCGCAGGTATTATTATCGATCATGGCATCGATGTATGCAGTTTATCATGGTCCAAATGGTCTAAAGCGAATTGCAGAGAGAGTTAATACTTTAACCTCGACGTTAGCGGCGGCGATAAAAAATGCTGGCATGCATCTTAAAAACTCATCTTGGTTTGATACTCTTTTTATTGAATGTGATGGCAAGACCAAGGAAGAGATCTTAAAAAGGGCAGATGCGGCTAAGATTAATCTTAACACTTTAATTCCAAACGGAGTCGGTGTTGCGCTTGATGAAACCGTTACACCAAAAGATTTGGATATTATCGTTGAGGTTATTACGGGTAAGAAGATTATTAACGCCCAGACTGGCTCGACTATTCCAGCCGATTTAGCCAGGAAGTCTCTCTTTTTGAGTCATCCTTCTTTTAATTCATATCATTCTGAAACTGAATTACTAAGGTATATTACAAAATTGCAGAGTAAAGATCTCTCGCTATGCCAATCTATGATTCCACTTGGCTCATGCACCATGAAGCTAAATGCTACAGCCGAGATGGTTCCTGTAACATGGAGCGAGGTTGGCGGAATTCATCCTTTTGCTCCTGCTGCACAAGTTAAGGGCTACAACGCTTTGATAAAAGAGTTAGAGGCAATGTTGTGTAGTGTGACGGGCTTTGAGGTATGTTCACTTCAGCCTAATGCCGGCTCTCAGGGAGAATATGCTGGTCTTTTAGCTATTCGTGGATACCATAACTCTCGTGGAGACTCGCACCGAAATATCTGCTTAATTCCGACATCAGCACACGGGACTAATCCTGCTAGTGCTGCCATGGTTGGAATGGAGGTGGTGGGTGTAAAGTGTGATGAGAATGGAAACGTCGATGTGGCTGATCTTAAATTAAAGGCCGCCGAGCATTCCAAGAACTTGTCGGCATTAATGGTTACATACCCATCTACTCACGGAGTTTTTGAGGAATCCATCACTGAGATCTGTGAAGTAATCCACTCCCATGGTGGGCAAGTTTACATGGACGGCGCAAATATGAACGCCCAGGTGGGACTAACCTCGCCAATGCGAATCGGAGCGGATGTTTGTCACTTAAACCTCCATAAGACATTTTGTATACCGCATGGTGGTGGAGGGCCAGGAGTTGGACCTATCTTGGCGCGTGCTCACTTGAATGAGTTTATGCCAGGACACCGTTTTGGAGTGCCTGATAAAAAAGTAGGACCGGTCGCATCGGCTCCTTGGGGTTCGGCTTCTATTCTGCCAATTCCTTGGATGTATATTAAGATGATGGGTCCTAATGGGCTCAAAGAGGCTACCGAGGTGGCAATTCTAAACGCCAACTACGTTGCGAGATTATTAGAGCCGCACTATCCTATTTTGTATAAAGGTAAAGACGGCATGGTTGCCCATGAGTGCATCTTTGACTTGCGCTCCTTTAAAGGAGTTGGGGTTGAGGTGGAGGATGTGGCTAAGCGGCTAATGGATTACGGATTCCATGCCCCAACCGTAAGTTGGCCTGTACCTGGTACTTTAATGTTTGAACCAACAGAGAGTGAGGGGAAGGCTGAATTAGACCGCTTTATTGAGGCCATGATTGGGATTCGAGAAGAAATTAGAGAGATAGAGAACGGCAAGGCCGATAAGAGTAATAACCTACTTAAGAATGCTCCTCATACTGCAGAGGCACTCTTAAGCGATAAGTGGGATCGCCCTTATTCAAGGGAGCGAGCCGCCTATCCAGTGCCAGGGCTCAGAAATTATAAATTCTGGCCTGCAGTGGGAAGAGTAGATAGTGTGTATGGCGATAAGAATCTCGTCTGCACCTGTGGCTCTGTGGCGGATTATGCTTCGAATAATTAAAGATATAGAAAATACTGCGACTCATTTTAAATTTAAACTGGTGATTTTAAGTCTTGTTCTTTGGGGCAGTGTCGCACTGCCGTGCTCAATTCTGGCCCAAGAGGACTCCCCGTTTTTTGAGAAGAATTTTGCTGAAGGGATGTTTGAAGGCAACGAAGATTCAAATCCAACTTTTGGCGCACCTTCAAGAAACAACGAAAATGCCCGTCAGATGCGGGAATTTCAAGAAAAATATAAAGAGCAGGTAGAGGCGGCTAAAGCTCAACGAGAAGCCTTAATGTCAGAGATGGAGCAAAATAGTTCTCGCCCTGCTCCAAAGTTAAAGAACTCAGCTTCTCCTCGAGAGATGTATCAAAAGCAGCAAGCTCGATCTAACGAAAAAGAAGTAGCAGTAGAATCAGAGAGCACAGAGAATACCGAGTTGAATGAATCTGAAGTGAGTGATTCTTCCTTTAGGCCTATTGATCCCTCTGAGCATAAAGAGGTGGTTATTGACATGGTAATTGGTGCGAAGCCCGCAGATCATTTATTTAAAGAAATCCGGCGAGCTGGAGAGGTGTCTCGCATAAAGGGAGTCAAAATT
>CAZWGK010000076.1:0-11338 GCA_964633685.1 uncultured Bdellovibrionales bacterium
ACCAGCACCCAACTGGGTTTTCCGGTCTGTCTGTAGCATTGTTAAAAAATCTTTTATTTTCGTTTTCATGATAACCTCTATTATCTGGCTCTTGTTACGATATAAACTTTGGTTTTATCTTGCCCAGCCAGCTGTTGTTCGACGTTAAATGGCTTTGGAGCTAACTCCCAATTGCTAGCGGATACCGCTCGCGTGCCATCAAGTCTGAATGAAGCTGGATTTAATCTTTGAGTCGTATTCAGCATATTTTTAGCGTCAATTACGTAGCCCCAAAGATTAGGTCCGATAAAAATTGAATCTATGGTGGCCAACATCGTTCCATCATCGAGAACTACCTGACCACGATACTTGTCGCTACGACGGTAGCCAGAAATGGAGGCTTTGCCGAATTCGCTATTAAGCATCATTTCCCGCATCAAGCCTGACACCTGTGTAGGGGGAGCTTGGTTGAAGTTTTTCTCTTTATAAGCTGGTTCCTCTTCGTCTTTACTCATTACGATAGAGCCACGGCTATCTAAGATATTAACAAAATCATCTCTTGGGTTGTCAGGTGTAGCTCTCTTAGCGCGGATTGAGTAGGAGCGACCATCTTCAAGACGCACGATAAACGCTTCGCCATTTGGGTTTAGGCCCTGATTCGCAAAAACTATAAGATCTTGATCTCTCTTATCTAGAGAGATAGCTGCATCCTTCTTTTTATATCCTCCTGATACCATTCCTGGCATCTGAAGTTGGGTAGGCTCGCCAGCATTAACATAAATTACTATTTCCCCCGTGCCGGGGTTGTAATCTACGTCACGGGCTTCAGCTCTGTTAGCAAAACTCGCTAAAGCTAAAACTAACATTTGGACTACTAGGAATTGTTTTCCGAAAGTGTTTAAGGTTTTCATTTTAGCGACCCTCCATAGTTTTAAGTTCTACGTTTGTGATTACAATTCCGTAGGGATTAAATTTGTTGCGTGGAATAGTTGTTAATGTGACGGTAAATTCGGTTCTTACCGCATCAATTTCCTTGCCGGCCTGGATTTTTTGACGGTCTCCAACGAGGGTTACGACTACACTGTTTCCCTCCCTGACTACTTTAGTTGCAGTTGGATCTTTGAAAAATATTTGGGTACGACGAGTATTCTCAATCATCTTGAGCTCTGACTCCATCATCTCACGTTGATAGGCCTCAACAATCTCGCCCCATAACATTTCTTTAGCGGCTTCGAATTGACGACGGACGACGGCCGGCTGATAGGTGGCTACTAAGTTCAGATATTCGGAAGCAACATTTTCAAATTCGACTGCTGGAATTTCATTGGCACTGTATTGGCCAGGTAAGGGCTTTTCAGGAACATTGATGATTGGATCACTATTGAAATACATTATCATTGCCATAATCATGGCGGTGAATGTTAGAGGAACCTGTATAAGAAATAGGGCTCTCCATACGACGGCTTGTTCTTTGTGGCTTTCCCAAAGTCGCAGAGTATCGTTGTCTTTTTTTGAGTGGCGGATGTCCGCATCTTTCACAATTCCTGATATGCGATTCATAACCTAATTAACCTCTCTTAGTAGTTCTTGGTTTAAAAACTTGAGTCTGATCTTCTACGTCAGATCCAAAATGGATTACGTCATCTAGTTCCAAAGTATTATAGTGGGCCTCTTTCTTTAGCTCTCTTATTGGAGATGTGCTCCAGTAAGGCGCCAAGGACGCTTGCTTTGGTAGTCCGAAGGGTGGAAATCCAAGGGCACCTGCTAAAGCATTTCGCAAGCCACGGTCTTCATCTGGAAAACTTTTTCTGGCGGCAGCAGCTAAGAACGTCGTGCCAACCCACAGCATGAGCAAAAGAGGCATGGATCGACTAATCTTGTCGAACATCTCGGTACTAATTAGGAACACCACAAAGCCGTACATCCACTCTTGGAGCGTAGCTCCGGCGAACGTCCATTCTTCGTTAAGTGCTACAATTACTTCTCCGTTATCCATCTCTCTTTAAATCCTTTGCTATTCTCGTAATTCCCTAATGTTATTGCTCTAACTTACTTATTAGTTACATTAAGAAGGCTTGAATTGGCTTCGAACTTAACTCCGCCTTTAGTTACGCGAGGTTGCGGCGACAATATTCTCTCTAGGTCCTCAGCTCGAGATACGAGCGAACTTCTCCATTCCTCTGAATCTAGAATGGCATCAGGACGAGCGATTCGACTGCCTCTATCAAATTCTCTAACAGCTTCAATTAGTAACGAGCGAGCTCTGGCGTAGTGACCAATTGCTTTGGCCAAAGTTTCTCCCTCAGCAGCCTCTATGTTCGCAGCAGCTCGTGGCGCTTGCGGGGTTTCTCCATCGGCAAAAGCTTGATTACTGATTGATATTGCTAGTATTCCGGCTAGTACAATGTTTTTCATATAAAAGATCCTTAATTGCGCAATTAAAAAGTCTTCCTCTCTAATATCTGATGTGTAAGGGACTTTGATCCTTACGAAATATTCAGATTCTTAGGTGAGAAAATTAATTAACTCCTTGATTTATCCGCCTATTTTGTCAGGATCTTGTGCGGCTGGGTTGCTCTTAGTTAGATTTTGAAAGTTAGTCATCAGAAAGCTCGATTGAAATGCGGTGTTAGTAACATCGATAGGGTCGAGCAGATCGCCAGATCCTATAACCATAGGTCTGTTACCCCACATTGCCGCATTACCACCGCTCTTAGCACCTACACTAATGCTTGATAGACTGTTTCCGACTACGTTAGCAGCCATTCCACCCATGAAGGCTCCAGGTAATCCACCAACCATGAAGCCAATTCCAGCACCGTAAGCAGCAGAGGTGATCTGGCCAGTTCTAACTTGTAGTTGCTTCTCAAGTTCAATATTACGAAGGACCGTATCTTGTGCCTGAGCGCGAGTTCTCTCCGAGGCTTCAGCGGCTTTGCTCTTCGCTGCATCGGTCAAGAAGCTCAATGTGCCAGCCCTGCCCCATAGGAAGAACATTCCTGTTAATGCAGGGATTGAGATCGTGGTTATAGCTAGAATATAATTAATTATTCCAGCAGAGAATTGAGGATCAAGGCCGTCCAATAGTGAATATACGGCTGCATGTACAGTATTAACGCTTTGTAGTCTTTCAACCATTGCTGATGAAAAGCTTGTTACAGAGCCATCTTGACCGATCACTTCATTTAATTTCATGTTGTTATGGAGCATTCCTTTGTGCAGGAGATTTTCAGACATGATTGCTGAAAGCTGACTGACAACATAAAACATGACATCCCAGCTCTTGACCCAAGCCCAAGCGCCCATCCAGGTTAGCATGGCAGAGTGGAAGCCTGGAATGATCATCATTATGCATACGAATGGATATGCTATTGATAAAAAGTAGAGTAAAGCCCCTTGGATATAAGGAACGGCTTCGAAGAAAAATATTGCTTGAGACTGGGCCGATTCTTTCTCAAAGAAGCCAATTATTGCCGCAGCAGTAGAGTCTTTATCTTGACCTTCTGCTCCAGAGAGAACTTCAGGTTTCGTCAAATATAGGAGAGAATCCATCTCATTTCGGACGGAGTAGGTAGCAACCAGTTTTCTTAGGGAGCTAGGGTCTTGGGCTAGCATTTCAATTGACCATTCGGGCAAAAGAGATTCGCCTATTTCGGAGTTTCCAGAGGCATCTCCGCCCGCAATCGCAAATGTTTCGCGTATATTTTTCTCGGCCTCTACCTCTAGGGCTTGCCATACAGCTTGGGAGAAGTCATAGCAGTTCGCCAGAGGATTGCCAGAAATCGTTAACATGCTCCAAGGAGTTGTTTCGCATGCAGAGGCTTCGTAAGAATTATAAAGCTCAGCAAATGTTTCCATCGAGCTTGTGCTCCATCCGTCATGCACAACTTTCAGACGACATAATTTTCTTGCGACGCCCTCGGGGACATCTATCAAGGTTCTATTTACGAGAGCATTTTCTAGCTCCATCGTTTCGATAGGGCCCCAAGTTCCTGGCGTCCCGTTCATTCCACCTTTAATCATGGTGGTACATTGAGGGCCGATTGCTATTTTTATTGCCTCTTTCACGTCAGGATCTTTAACGAAAGAAGAAAGAAGTCCTTCTTGAATTGTGCTTCGTGCAAATAGTCTAGTTGCGGGATCGTTTGTAATTTGTGCCATCATGCCTGTTAAATTCTGCACGGTTCCACTTACGATGGCGTCCCACATGACGTAGACGGTAGCAGGGCCGCTTGTCATTGTGTTTTCAGAGATTGATGAATTAGTGAAGTTATAAAGGTATTCCTGGTCTTTTATAACCTGACCAGCATATTTCCAATTAACATTAACCTCTTCATTTCTAGTATTAGAGGTTATATTCCATAGAGCTGGTCCTAGGACCAACCAGAGTCCCATCCGATAATTTTGGAATAGAGCGACAGATATGATGAAGCCGGCAGCTGAGATTACGTAAACTAAAATGGCAAGATTGCCGAGCGGCGATTGGACGATTTGGTCCAAGATGAAACTCTGCGTGACTTCACCAGTCATCTGCATTGTTGCTGTTACAAGTGTCGAAGCTGAACCTGTTGCCATAATTTATCTACACACAAACTAAAAAAGTTCTCTCATAGCACTGTCAGATGGTATCGGGCTTCCGAAAGATCTACGTGCAGAGGATCTATCTCGAGCAGCTCTACCAACGGTTGCATTAGCGAATTTGCTTGTTGCCTTGTCTCCCTTCTCAAGAATCTTGGCGAATACCTCTTGATGTTGAGTCACCTTTGTCATCTCAGCTTGAATTTCCTTTCTCACCCCACAAACAGCGTCGACTTTCTTACGCCATCTTGCATGCTCGGTTGGCGATGCTGGGCTTGCTGCAGCCTCCCGTAAGTTACTTTCGGCCTCAGAACATGCAAAGTCGAAGAATGCATTCGCCGTTTCAGCAGCCCACCAATGAATAAGCTCCTTTCTCTCCTTCATTGGATCTAGTCCATCCTCTATTGCAGTAATCAGAGCCTGAGACACTTTAACACTCGGTCTTACGTTGATTGCGGCGAGCTCTGCAATTGTTAGCTGGTAGCCGCTATTATCCATAGAGGCTCTTTCAAGGACGTTCTCAATCCTCAAGATGGCAAGCTCATATTCTTCCCACCATACCTGTCTCATTGAGAAGCTGGGCGGAATTACATTTAATCTGAAAGTTGGCAGTGAGCCCACGCTAAACATGTCAGGGCACAGTTCATCATCTCCGAACATCGCACGCATTCTTAGAGAGACCTCTAGGGATAAGTGTTTAAACATTACCATTGAGCCCCACTCACATTGATTAAGTCCTAGAGCTCCGCGTGCACTCAAGAATTGGGAGAGAGAGCTCTGAGATTGGCAGCCTTGTTTGATGCTTTCTAAATCCCCGTTTAGGCCACCAAACAATCCTGACATTCCATCAGCGATGCATTTATCAACCGCATCGAATACCTCCCGTGCCATTTTTGGTAAATTTTGGCGGTGGTTTATCTCGTTTGATCTATCAGCTTGATAAGAGGCGAGGGTTGTATCCCACATGTTTTTTATATTCATGCTGCCTTGAGCTAATGTTGGCTCTTGGAACATCAACATCTGATACCAGGCTCCAAAAACACTATTTAGACCAGTTTCGAGCCGCTCTTGTGGGCCTGTGCTGCTCAAGTAACGCATCTCCATCTGCTGTTTTGGTACTAGAGACATATATTCGAGAGGAATAGTTGTCTCCGATTCAAAATTGGTTTCGTTGTGCATCATGTATGAACTGAATGGCTCATCTTCTCTTAGTCTTGGATTGGTAGGTCTATTCCGTACGCCGATATTGTTACCTGTAGTGTGAGTAATTCCATCTTTTTGGAGACCTGCTAGATGCATATCCATCATCTCTTCCCGTAAAAGCTGAAGCTCAGAGGGCATGGCGTAGGAATCTAACACCAGAATGCAGACGGCCAGGATTATTTCAATAATTGTAAATACGAGAGCTTTCATTTAGGCCTCCCGACAGATTGCTTAACGCTGCACCTGTTAATTAGGTCAGATATCGATTCAGTGGTGATCGATCCCTCAAGACGACAAGGAGTTGCGTTGTTGTCTCTGAAGGCTAAGATCATAGGAGCAGATGAGGCCTCAAATTCATTCTCCATTTTCTGATTATATTGCATCGGGAAATTTAGGCCCAATTCCCGCTTGAATGTTTTTAGCTCCTCGATCGAATTACTGAACGCTGGTATTCCATATACCTCTACGGAAGGGTCTGCGAGGGTAACTCGGTAGAAATCTTGAACATGATTTGCTGCCTCCTCAGTCTTAGGATTAGAGATATCGAAGAAGAATGCCAAACGAACATTAGAAACGCTATCTGACGATGGCGACGGAGAATCTTCAAGAGTTGTCATCTGAGTCTCAGACTCAACTTCTTTTTTAGCTTTTACCACCAGAGCAGCGAGATCTGAAGTTCTTTTTAATATTCTGTCTTGGTATTGAACCCATTCTTTGGCGGCTCTATAGGTTTCACCCATGTCGCCTTGCTCATAGGCACGTACAAGTTCTTGAAATGGCAACGGCGATTTTGGGTCTACGCCAGCTAATGGTTGCTCTAAGTTGCGAGTCTGATCTTTCCTCGAATTAATCTGACCAGAATCATTCTTCTTTGGCCCAGACTGAACTTTTGCATCATCGGCGCAGTAAAAGCATTTAGCGACATCTTTTTTAAAAAATGGGGCTGGAGCTTCGCCCTGAGCACTAACGATTACTCCTAGGCTTATGCCGATCATTAATAAGATAAGATGTAGTGTCCTTGCGCTCATATTCATATCACAAACAACATGTTTTTTTTAAGTAATGTACGTAGTGAGTAACTTGCTCTTTATCCTTGTTCTCTTCGGGGAATCTTGAAAAATCAGCCTCTTTGTATTTGATACACCTGGATCCGTTGTAAAAATCTTTGAGGCGGTCTTTTGATTTATTGAATGGAAAGACTGGAGTTCCCATAAATTTAGCCAACTCAATTGCCTTTATCGATCTTAGTGCATCTCCAACAAATGGGTTCGCAGCGTTGGTATGAGCGTTTAAAGGATAGAGTTTCCCGCCCCAGTTGCTGGCGCATGTTTTATTTGCAAGGGCTACGCCTGCGCCGACCCCGCCGCTTACATCAATCATTCCGGGGATCGTTGATCCAGTGGCCATATTACTGATGGCGCAGTCTGAGGGAGTTACAAGGGAGGCGCCCGGCATTGCAGCTTCACTCATCTCTGGGATACGGCTGTGCATGATTGCAGGCATAGTGTCGTTTTTGAAATCAGGTTTTGTCTCCCAATTCGTGCAGTATCCAGGAAGCCAAGAGAGAATCAGTGGAGTGAAGTCCTCAGCAATTGAATAAATATGGGAATGTCCGAAGTCCATGTGTTGGTTAGTGCCCACGCGCAGGCCAGCACGTCTTTGTTGATTTTCATCTATGCTCAGTAGCCCTCTATTGTTGTCATACTTAATTCCAACAAAGGCCTCTATGGCTTCATAGAATAGCTCATAGTCGATTATGTATCTGAGAAAATTATCTACCGGCGTTTCGAGCAGGGTTTCTCCCACGTTTCTTACGTTCTCTATCACCTGCACCGGTAGACGGAATGAAAATTTTGGTCGTAATCCTGAGAATATACCGCCACCACAAAAACCCTCCCACTTAAGATCTACACATTCGTTATCGAGCATGACATCGAGCCCTAAATCGACCCAATTAAATGGAGCATCCCAACTGCCTTGAATATTATTAGGCATATCATCAGGTATATGTGAGTTGATTTGTGCGTGTGAGATATTGAAATTTACAATAATGAAGCTGATCAGCGCTATCACTGACAGTGAGAATCCCAAATTATTATTTTTTTTATGAGCCAAGATAAGCTTTAGCCTCAGCGCTATTGCACCATTTAGAACCGTAAAGCTTTGTGCTTGTTAAAAAGGATTTCTCTCGACTAACCTAAAACTAATTCGAGAGTTCAAAAAAACATTTTATTAACCGCTACCTAGAGCTTGTTCTCCTAATGAGTTTCAGCTCTTTTTTTAGAGATTTGTCATCGGCTACGTCTTTTTTTGAAAGATTAAAAGCCGCATCTCCTTCTCTAAATTCTAGTCCGCGCTGCGTAAGAACAATTCTGGTAGGTAAACACTTAAGACCTAACCAGACTCCAAATCGCATCAAATGATTCGGTTCGTCTTCTGCATACGCAATTTGTTTGCCAGGCCAAATCTCAGCGCTCTTTGAGTCTCTGAAGTTAGCCCGGTCGTAAACCAAAACATCTATTTGGAACTTATTAGACTTTGAACTGGTTACGAATTTGGATTTGTCGATTCTTGTCTTGTTCGAGGTGCAAGTTTGCAGAGCAGGAACATTTTTAAAATCTTCATACTGCTTGGTGGCGGCTTTTCTTTTTGCCTCCAACATCGCATTTATTTTCGTAACGTCAATTGAAGCTCTTAGAGCTTCGCGGTCTACTGTTGTAATTTCCAAAGAGACCGACCCAGGCCTCCTGTAATGTCCGCCTGAATCGACTTGATTTATATTGGAGTTATGTACGAATTCTGCGTATGTGTTGCTCAGAAAGCAGGGGAGGGAGATGATTGGTAAAATGTACAATAATCTCATATACATACGTTGACAGAATATAAGTTGATTGACTGTCTCCCACGGTTATTAGGAAATTTTCTGATTTGGTGATTAAAAAGGTCCAATATTTTATGAAATGAGACCAAAAAGCCGATTTTAATGATAATAGTTTTGAGTGATATCAATAAATTACTTTGCTGGCCGGGGTAAAATGAAAGAGGTTGCTCATAGTGGCACCAGGTCCTATTATGCAGAGGTTCTTAGAAGCTCAAGAGAGCGAAAAGGGGGTTTTAAATTGTTGTGACTAGGGGTTTTAGTGGGCTTAGATAATTCAGCAAAAAACGCAGCAACAAGTCTCGGTCGCTCAAAAGCGAACCCTCTCCTCTATTTTTTTATAGGTGTCATAGTCATCGGTCTCATCGGTTATGTATTAATTAGTCGAATAATTTTTGAAGATAAACTAGATGGTACATCGCTACTTCTTGCTAAGACCTCGCTAATTGAGATTGATCAAACAAGAGCCTTCTATTCTGAGTGGCTAAGAGAGAAAGTCTCGGAATCCATTTCACAGAGTTACGATAAGTTGGGAGAGCTATTTCTAAGTTCAGCGCAGATACTGCCTCCAACGGGCGATTTGGTATACCGAGGATGGATCGGTTTACACAAAGGAGTGCTGCGAATCTTGTTTATTGCTATCTGCTGGTGGAAATTTTGGCTCTTGGGCGTTTTGTTTTTTGGACTTTGGAGTGTTCGAAGTTACAAGGTCTGGTTGGGTCGGGATATCTTAGGTAGACAAACCAACGGTAGACTCTTCTATTCTGGTATCAGGGCCGATCTTAAAAGAATCTCAAAACAAGGGGCCCCAGATGTCTTAAGCCCAGGATTAGCATGTGCGAAGATGGTTGACCTTGCCGAGGCTCGGTCAAGCCTAATAGGAAAGGTATTAAGCAATCACAAAGTGGCTAACGCCACTAATTTAAAACTAGCCGCTACCATCTTAGCTTATCCAACTTGGCCCGCGTTTATAGCCGCAAGGGGAGAATCTGAGTTGTTAGAGAGAGCTTACTCAGGAGCTAAGGTAAAAGAGCATGCAGCCTTAGTTCTAGAGGCAGCGTTGTCGTTAGTAGACACCTACCATGAATACTCTGATCAGATTGAGACCTTAGATGAAGATGAAGACAATCATCACGATATCAATGGTCTTTCTCCAGAAGAGTATGTTCAAGAATTAAAATTCGCATTCAATCGTGTTTTACCTTCACGGTGGAAGAAAGCAATTACAAAAATGCAGAAGGCAGAGTTGGCTGCAATAGTTTTGGCAAATGAAGCGAGCAAGGTAATGGCCTATAAAGATGAAGGGGCTCGAATGGTGCGAGGCTCGGTATTTCCGCAGCTGTGTGCAAGATCTATCCTTCACTCCATACCTGATTTCTCTGATGATTTTGATTATGATCAAAGAAGTAACATTCGTCAGGCGATCATCTATGGCTCTCGAAAAAGCGTATTTGGCCCAGTAAAATTTTTGATCGATCTCCCTGCTCACACCCGAGCTGCCCGGCAGTGGATGGAGCTTTTGATGGCGTGTCCTCATGAGTTAGCTGAGGTAAGTGATGAGGTCGAGCTATATGGATTAGTTTGTACGATGCATGATGATTGGTCAAAAGAGTTATTCGATGACCTAATGATCTCTAGCCCTGATAAGCTTCAAGAGATTATTACTCATAGTACGATGATGTATTTGCCATTTAAGAGAGTTATAGGTTATTTCCGAAAAACTTTAGACGCAAAACGTCTAAAGAGGCTCCATGAATTAGCAATAAGAGTCAGCGATAGACAACAGTTGGCTATTGCAGAGGGACTTGCCACTGGAGTTCAAAAAGTGCCCGATTATCTTCGAATTTTTGCGCCAATATCAGAATCTGAAATAAGCAAAATTGCAAAAATGCACGCCCTCAATACTCAGGATCTGAAAGATTGGTCTGCATTGCGTCTGGTGCTGAACTACTACAGCTGGTTAGGTCGTAGGGTAGGTGACAGCACGGTTCCAGACAGTTCGATTATTCTGGCATGGTGGCGCTTAGAGCTACCAGACTCATCGATCGGTGGGGTCCTCCTTGGTCTAAAAAGTTTGATTCAGTCATGACTGTTACAGCGGTTGATGACATGGAAGAGTTTGAGAAGTTTAAGAGGGGTGAGTCTCTTGACGGAGATGAGACCCCTAATCCTGACGGGGCTTCAGCAATATAAAGAGTTTATATGGCAAGAGACTATAAAATTGTTACTCAAGCTGAAAGGCGTCGGGCTGAAATCCGAAAAAGTATCAGTACAGCCAGTTGGGCTACAGCGGGAGTGCTTGGGTTAGCTGCATCGCCGCTCGGTGCGGCTTTCGATCCTTCATTGATGTTTGCTATGGGGTTATTGCCAGCAAGACTGGCTTCCAATTACTGGCTCGAGCGAGAGCGAACGGCGGAGAGTGAAAGACGAAATGGAAAACCTGTCTTGGGAATGCCACCTCGACGTGATTGCGTGAAAGATGCCCTTGATCAATGTCGTAGTAGAGGCAAAACCATGATCGATAAGTATCTTATCGGTTTTGAGATTGATACTGGAGACCCGATTTGGATTGGAGAGGATGATCTCTGTACCCATGCTGCGGTATTTGCAAAGACAGGTGTGGGTAAAACGTTGTGGCTTGAGTCTTTAATGTTTCAACAGATGGCCCGTGGTCGAGCCAGTGGATTGACCTTTATCGAT
>CAZWGK010000077.1:0-621 GCA_964633685.1 uncultured Bdellovibrionales bacterium
CAGTTCGATCTTTCCTAGACCGATAAGGAAACATGTAGCCCTGCTTAACTCTCTTATTCAGCTTTTTACCAACTCCAAAATCAGTGGCGAGCCTTAAGAAAGTTTTAGTGGTCTTAGTAATAAATTTGCCCCAGGGAGGTCTAGCAGAGATTCTGATAAAAAATGGAAGCGACTCAGTCTCAGTTAAAGTAGTGTTGAAATAGACCAGCTTTTCAACATTGTTAATATTATTTACCGCTAAAGTCGTTCCAATAGCTCCACCCCAATCATGCATCACAAGGGAGAACTTGGTAACTCCCAACTGATCTAATAACTCTTGAAGATGATCAACTCTATCTTTAGCTCTGAAATGTTTACCTTTCGGATGATCTGAGAGTCCGCAACCAATATGATCTACAGCGATCACTCGACAGGTCGCTGACAACCGTTTTATTAAGTCTCTATAGTAAAAGCTCCAGGTTGGATTTCCGTGCACTAAAACTACAACTGGGCCACGACCTTCATCTACGTAATGTAATTTGTAACCATCTTTTAATGAGCAGAATCGGGAGGCGAAAGGATAGAGATCTTTGAATGGAAATTCACGATCTGAAGATAATCAGAATGTAACTGCTAAAAGAC
>CAZWGK010000077.1:631-11307 GCA_964633685.1 uncultured Bdellovibrionales bacterium
ATGCCTAAAAACAAAGCATTCAAGCCGCTTCCAAATCCAGTAAGAACTATCTTATCTCCAGGCTTCATACTTTTCTCATCGGCGCCGATAGCGAGAGCTGTGGGCAATGCTGCAGAGGCTAAGTTGCCGTAACGTTCATAAATTGTGAACTCTTTTCTGAAATCCAAACCCATTTCCTTGTAGAAAGCCTCATTCACTTGCTTACCTACTTGGTGACAAAAAATGTGATCAACCTCGTCTCTTCCCCAACCGACTAATTCAGATAACTGCGGCCAGGCCTTTCGCCCTAGCTTAGCAGCAGCACTGATCAACTTACTCGATTCAGTTGTCATAATTGGGTCGAATTCTCCCAGATTATAATGGCAGAAATCACCGTTGCCGTTGCACAACTCATGATGTCTAGTCGCTGACCGGGTGACTCCTCCCAGCACTTTATGCTGAGACGCGGTGAGATCCTTATGAGCTAGAACATAAGCCACAGAGCCAGATCCTAAAGTTAGCGTAGGTAAGAGTTTAATCAGTTCATCCCGACTGAGAGATTCCTGGGCCAATATATGATTAATACAGTGCTCAGTTGGCCTAACTATTGTCTCTCCGGAAACTAGTATCCCGGCACCAATCACTCCACTCTCAATTAAATTGGACATCATGACGATGCCATTCATAAAACCGAGACAAGCATTTGAGATATCGAAAACAACAGCGCACTCCGGCAAACCGAGTTCATGGTGAACGATGCACGATGTCGCCGGCTCAAAATAATCGCGAGTAATAGAACAGTTAAACAACGCCTGTATCTGATCTGCTTTAAGGCTAGACTTCTCTAACGCTTTTGCCGCCGCAACCGTGGCCACCTGACTGGGTGGAACAGATTGGTCCCAATGATATCGAGTCTTAATACCTGTTAACTTCTCGAATGTTCCAAAAGGAATCTTTAGTCTCTTGAAGACAGGAGCGAGCCTATCTTCAATCTCAGCGGACGAAATGCTGCGAGTGGGCATGTTGGTCGCGAACGAGTCGATCCGAACATTATCGAATTTAAACTGAAGTGGTGTTTCTTTTTCTCTTGACCAGAACAAGGCAAACTCCTGCGCTAAAGCCCCAACAATCTAGTGAATATCCTGGCTAAAATCAAACAGGCAGCCCCCTAAGGCAGCTAAAGGAACACCCTGCCCTGGTTTCAAGTTGTCATCGTTGAATTAAAGGGTCTCCAAGCCTGGTACGACCATATCAGCTGGGACCTCTACTGCGGCCTTGTATGTAATTTTTTGGGTCTCTTTCGGCTTCAAATTCAGATGCCACTCCCAAATTCCAGGTCTCTTTACCAATTTGGTTGGTGCATTTTCAGCCAGAGCTTCTGGCTTCACTTCAGAAAGGGCAACTTTGATCTTCTCATTCTGAGAAAGAATCCCACGCTCTAGGACTAGAACCCTACGCTCTAAATCTCCTAGGTTTTTCACCTCAATCTCGTACTCAACCACTATTCTCTTAAATGACCGGATGATACCTGGATCATCTTGGTATTTTTTAAGCTGCTTTCTAACCACTTGCACATCATCAGCTACTCCAAGAGGGAGATCTAAATCTCCTCCTTTAGGAATGTAAGGAATAGCCCGACTACCAACTAGTGTTCCATTGTTTACAACCTTCATGGTGGCTGGAAGTAATGGCATATCGACAATCGTGGCTTTTAACTCTTCAAATGAATCACTTGCCAAATAAGGCACAGCAACAACTTGGGTTTTTCCCTGTTGCGAAATTGTCTGAACTCTCACCTTTTTATCGGCGGTTTGCCCTGAAAGGGAGATCTTTTTCGGCAATTTAAAAGCTACAATTCCAGGAATATTTGCAAACTCAGCTGACTCTTCACTCGCAGTAACATCCATCGCATCAGCCGGGGCACTCATGGCTTCCATCATCGGCGCACTCCGGGCCGACTTCATCAATGATCCGCCCACTGTTGCCGAATTAATTGGATAAACATCCATTTCATTTAGTGCTAGCGGAAAGGGCTCGGGCCGCTCTAGACCTCGAGACGGACGCGCAGTGGATAATATCACTTCCACATCTCGCCAATCTTCACCCGTTTTCTGAGTCACCATGCCTGATATCTCAATGTCGACATCAACTCCTGACTCTCCACTAGTTGAATACAGCGTATAAGAAGGATACCAACGCGCAGCACCTGTTTGATACGATAAAGTGATTTTGGCTTGAGTAGCAGTCGGGGCTGAAACTGGAATTTCTAAAATAACTTCAGACTGGCCGCCTGATGCAATCTCGTTTAATTCCCGGGTGATTAAATCTATTCGCTTTGCAATTGCATTCCCTTTTCTTTCAAGCTCCATCTGAGCTTTACTTATGTCCGTTGATGATTCCCCTACGAATCTCAGAATCTCTTTCATCTCTTGAGCTGTTCTTGGGCGAGACCTCTCTCCACCCTCAGGGAGATCTAACTTAATCTTACTCAGTAATTGGCGTTGGGTTTTGAGAGTCCCAAGCTCTTTCTGTAGCGCTAAAGACTCCTGTTGAGTTTTTTCTAGTTCAGCTCTCAGTTCGTTGGCCCGATCCGATATCACGTCAGTCTTAGGAAGCGATGCAAAATCAACACCGCCAATTGTGAACTTAGCTGAACCAACGCCGGCCACTTTTATAGACTCTCGGTCCAAGTAACTTGGGATACCGCTAATCTTAATAGTTGTCTCGCCCGCAGGCAAAGAGACGGTAGCGACCCGTTCTACCAGGGCTCGATCAGAAAACATGGTGACCGTTTCGACCGTGGATTGAGTATCAATAGCCGCTGCCTTTTCACCAGCAGCAAAAAATAAACTCAGAACAATCAAAACAATCGACTTTGATTTCATTTTTTCTGACCCCCAAAAAGTCACTGCAACCCTTATTATCAAACACTAATTTTAGTTTTGTCACCAGATTGTACTTGAGTTAAATACTTATCTTTTCTAGAGATTTATTTTACTCCACTCGTTGTGAATAAACCCCACGAGTGATATTCTGTCTGCGTCCAGGAGGAGTCTCTCAATCAGAATCCTCCCCTTAAAAACTATCACAAGGTATTTATGTTGAATGGATTAATAGAAATGCCCTGGTGGGGATATGTCGCCTTCACCTTAATCGCAACTCATATAACATGCGTGGCAGTAACGGTCTTCTTGCACCGTCACCAAGCTCACCAATCGTTAGAGCTACACCCGATAGCCTCTCACTTTTTCCGATTCTGGCTCTGGCTCACCACCGGCATGGTTACGAAAGAATGGACAGCCGTCCACAGAAAACACCACGCAGTGGTTGAAACTGAAGATGATCCACACAGCCCAAAAATTCACGGCATCTGGAAGGTAGTATTCGGTGGCGTAGGACTCTATCAAAAAGAGGCCAACAAAACAGAGACGCTCAGAACATTCGGACGCGGAACACCTGATGATTGGCTCGAGCGAACCATTTACACCCCTCACCACGTATGGGGAGTTGTTCTAATGGCCGTGATTGACTTAGTGCTATTCGGCGTATGGCCAGGAGCTTTAATCTGGGGAATTCAGATGATCTGGATTCCTTTTTGGGCTGCCGGTATCGTTAACGGAGTTGGACACCATGTTGGCTACAGAAACTTCGCAACTAAAGATAGCAGCACCAATATCTCCCCTTGGGGTATTATCATCGCAGGTGAGGAGCTTCACAATAATCACCACGCTTATGCCTCCTCTGCCAGACTATCAAACAAATGGTATGAGTTTGATATCGGTTGGATGTGGATCCGATTGATGGAGATGGTAGGTCTAGCAAAAGTGAGAAGAGTGGCTCCAAAAGTTCGCTTCGACTTCTCTAAGAGTGTCTGCGATCTTGAGACTCTCAGAGCGATAGTACTACACAGGCTGCATGTAATGACCAATTACAAGAAAGCACTAAAAGCTGCATATGCAGCTGAGATGTCTCGCCTGGCTGACTCTACGTCAAAAGCCACGCTACAAAACATCAAGGGTGCGCTCTTTGATCTGGAAAACTCTGAGGAAGAGGAGACTAAAGAGAAGATTGCCACAGTGCTAAGCAACTACCCAATGCTCCAAAAAGCTTACGAAATGAGAAAGAGCCTAGTTGCATTTTGGGACAGCGCCAGTGGTACCCAAGAACAGTTGGTAGAGAGGCTAAACGAGTGGTGCAAGCAGGCCGAACAGAGCGGTATTGATGCTCTCAAGACCTTCTCTGCAAAGCTTCGCACCTACGCTCTCGCCGCTGCTTAAAAATGTGGCTTAGAAAATAAGATTACCCTCACCTTCAAAGGAAACTTTAGGTGGGGGTAATTTCTTTCACATCCGAAATAATCCGAAC
This sequence comes from uncultured Bdellovibrionales bacterium, assembly GCA_964633685.1. GTDB lineage: Bacteria > Bdellovibrionota_C > UBA2361 > UBA2361 > J135 > JAWXBT01. The sequence goes on from CAZWGK010000077.1 coordinate 4,976, forward strand.
CCTCTTATCCCCACCTAATGAAGACCTCTCTAGAATTTCCTTTATTTTTGGGGACACACCGAGAATATAAACCTCCTTGCCCTGATTCAAAAGTCCAGAGATAGACGACTCTAGAGAAATTACCGCCGATATATCAATCGAGGAAACCTTATCCATAATAAAAACAATGCCCCTCTTGCCTGCCGTTTTGTACTCAACTAACTCAACTGCCTTTTCTGCTGCCGCAAAAAATAATGGACCTGAGATCTCATACGGCACCAGTGAAGGAGATAGGTTTTCTAAAACGGGAGTCCTAGCAGTGTCATCGAGTACATGCCCCTTAGTGCTCTCTGCGATCCGTCTCATCAATAAGAAGGAGGCGACCACCATGCCGATTCCAACTCCGATGACCATATCGAAAACAACCGTTAGGAAAAAACAAGTCATCAATATAACGATATCGCTCCGAGGAGCTATTCTCAGAATCATCTTGAAACGGTGTAGCTCAGACATATTATAAGCCACAATCATTAATAGCGCGGCCAAAGAAGCCATAGGCATGTATGAGATCACAGGTGCTGCAAGCAACATCGCCACCAGCACAAAAAGCGCATGGATGATCGCAGACACAGGCGTTCTAGCTCCGAATTTTATATTTGTTGCAGTGCGCGCCAATGCTCCTGTCGCTGGCATCGCCCCTAAAAACGGTCCGACAATACTTGCTATTCCTAACGCAGATAATTCTGCGTCTGGATCATGCTTGGTATTAGCCATACTGTCAGCAACCATCGCTGCCAAGAGCGACTCGATAGCCGCTAAAATGGCAATCGTAAAGGCAGGAGGAATAAGATTTTTTACTGCGTCAAAACTCAAAACAAAACCACCACCTAGGCCTTCTCCATTCCATTCCCATGGAAACCTAAAATCAGGCAGAACTCCCGGGATTCCTGAAACTAAAACTCCATCAACCATAGTCGAGAATCGACTATTAATTGTCGAGACTGCCTGCTCAGGAGCAAAACTATTAAGCAAATAACCTATTAGTGTCATTAAGGGTAACACAATCAAAGGAGCCGGAACTCTTTTAATTATTCGGGGTAAAACAATCAGCCCCATCAAGGTGGTGGTGGCGATTAAAGTTTCCACAATAGATAAGGACGGATAATTTTCGAACAGCAATACCAATCGCTCATGAAAGTGAGCTGGACTGCCATCAAATTTTATTCCGAAAAAGTCTTTTAATTGGATTGTGAAAATAACCAAGGCGATTCCCGAGGTAAACCCAGTGATAACAGGATGAGGAATGTACTGAATTAACCTGCCTAACTTAAACATCCCCATTAAGAGCAATATAAAACCAGCCATAAACCCGGCCGTAAATAGCCCCGCTACCCCGAACTCCTGCACAATCGGAACTAAAACCACTATAAATGCAGCGGTAGGGCCAGTGACCTGGCACTGAGAACCTCCAAGCAACGCGGTTATTCCACCCGCCAAAATGACCGTATATAAACCATATTGCGGTGGTAGGCCGGTTGAAATCGCGAGTGACATTCCTAGGGGAATAGCTACCAATCCAACTATTAATCCGGCCATTAAATCAGCTTTGAATGTGGCTGCCTGATATCCCTTTCTAAAGCTCTGTCGCAAAGCGACAGCAAATACAGGGAGCTCGAACCGAGACGACTCTTCAGATAAATTATCTGCCATGGTTTATTCCAGATAAGCTGCTATTGCAGGGCAAACTTTTAATTCATCCATTATCTTCTTTGCGCGAGCTATGCAGCCAGGAACAAATTGTTGATAAAAAGGCGAGCGAGTTTGAGATAGCCGAGTAAACTGGCCTATCAATCTTAAACTTCTTTGCAAGACACAGTGACTATACATCTCTTTGATATCAACACCGGCAAAGCTAGTCGCTGCAAAATTAATTAATTGAGAAATAAGATCGTCACCGATCTCTAAGTCAAAATCCCTATCTGTAAGCAGAGAGCCCAAATCGTATCCTTGGGGTGCCATGCACATATCTTGAAAATCTATCAGCACGATAGAGCCATCTATCTTAAAGTGAAGATTCATCGGCATAAAATCACGATGACTCAAAACCTTAGGGTACTCTGAAATTAAATCAACTAAGTTTTTAATATCCTGTTCAAACTCGGCAATTTGGCTTGTGGTAGCACCATGTGGCTGAGCATACATCTCTATAAATCTTTTAGTCTCCATTAAAAGAGCTGACCTGCCTAACTCTTTTTGGAAGATAAAATGATCCGTCGGTTTAATTTTTTGAATTCTAATCATCTCAGCAATAGCTAATTCATAAGCTCGCTTTATAGGGTCCACTCCAAGTTTCGATTTGACTAAGATACAATCTGGGGATTGAGGCTCCCTAACTAGTCGCCCTAGAGAGACGTCTCCTATATCCTCAACTACTAATTTTTTTTCATCTTTAAGATCTGCTAAAATTTTTGGAACCGAAATACCGTGGCCTCGTAAAAAATTTTGGACCTGCGGAAAAGTCTCTCTCTGAATTAGTGCCACGCCACCATCACTAACTGGCCCGGCGCTATCATCCAGCTCCATAAGAATCAACGGACCATTATTCGTCAAAACCCGAGTGTACCTTCTGGTAGATGCATCGCCCTTTAAAAGAGTTGACCCAATAACTTGCATGGAACAGAGTTCCGGGGTGTTCTCAAAAAGTTTTTTAATTTGATTGATGTCCATGCCACTTAACTACTCGAATCGTATATGTAATCTATAGGGTTCCACTTAAAATGGGCAGATCTTAAATTTTAGTATGGCATACAGACCTAAATCGGTTTAAGTAAGCTAAAGTAATCTTTTTAGGTATTGGTTTTAAAAGTTCTTTTAATATTCAGGAGTTTTGCATGAACCAATTCCTTGTTCTCTCAACTTTTACCGACCACATAAGGGCAGACGCTATTTGTGGGATACTAGAAGAGATGAAAATCCCCGTGATTCTTGAACATGTTGAGTTAAATAGGAATCATCGTCCTGTCTCCATGATTAGACTTTTGGTTCCCTCTCACTGTGTTCAGCGAGCAAATGCAGTACTTTACGCTTACGAAGCACCCCGAGTGGCCAATCTTCATTAAAATATTGACTCAGGGGTAACTCCTAAATAAAATCCTCGCTCGGCATTGGTTGCCGTCTCTCTCAGAAGCTCTTTGTATATTAAATTCCGGTAAAAAATTTAAGTTCTCTACCGCTGAATCCCACCACACGGTGATTTTTAGCAGTAGAAGAGTTTATCGTTAGGTTTTTGCACAGTACCGCTAAAAGGAAAGTTTTAGCGGTACTGTGTTTGGTTGGGGGCTGGGCCCCAGGAGGTTTAAAATGACCAAACAGAAAACCTTCGGTCAAAGGCTCTTTGCCTGTGAACCCGAGGAGACCGTGATAGCGCTCGAAGGGGCCATGAAGATCTTCCACTGCATCCGCAACATCTGGCCTGATGCTCGCGTGTACCACACGATGGAGACTGGCCGGCAGTATGGATTCACAGAGGAAGAAACGGAAGGCATTGTTCGTGGAGAGTGGGATGAAATCATCATCGCACAGCTTCACCATCCAGCACCCTCTGTCTGGCATCAAGCCATCGAGACGATCTCCGCCAGCGACCGACTCATGGAAGGTGCTGCTCGAGAGATCTTTGGCAACTCGCGAAACAACAATTCTGCGAGCGGCCTCTCAATCGAAGGACGACGCTCTCTTCTCCGTCAGGTGAAGGCGCGTCGCACTTCGCATCGATAAGTCAGAGAGGGGATCATCCTTAAACAAGATGCATCCCCTCTCTCGACTCTTTCTCTTGCTAATTAAGGTTTACGATAAACTCTTTCTATTATTTAAATCCGCGACTAGCCGCGTACCAGCAGATCAAACAACGAACCTAAAAAAAACAAAAAACTCCCGAACCCGTTTCTTACGAAAAAGGCCTCATTTACCCTAGAAAGATCGGAGGGAGAAATTAATGAATGCTGACTCAAAATTAAAAGCGAAAAGAGAATCCACCCGACATAAAACACCAAGCCAGCGCTAGCGAAATATCCGAACAACAACAGAAACAAGATGGCAACTAAATGAACCAGTCGAGCAAGCTGCAGAGCTCTGGCCACACCCATTTTTGCCGGTATTGAGAATAGGCCTTGAGATTTATCGAACTGCTCATCTTGGCACGAGTATATAATGTCAAAACCCGTTACCCACAGAAGGACTGCCACCATTAGAAGAATGGGTAATAACTCTACAGTCCCCACTAAGGCATACCAAACACCACCTGGAGCTAAAGACAACGCCAGCCCCAAAACAAAATGCGAGTACTGCGTGAATCTCTTGGTCCAAGAGTAAAATGATAATACACCTAAAACCGGAATAGCCAGAATCAACGTGTGCTGACCTAACATCCCTGCACCCAAAATAAAAATACCATATGAGACGGCCAGCAGTAACTGAACACTACCTTCCGTCACTCTACCTGAGGGCAACTCCCTCTCTTTAGTCCTCGGATTCAAAGAATCTATCTTTCTATCAAGAAGCCTATTGAGTGCCATTGCCCCTGTTCGGGCTGACACAAGGCACACAATAATCCAAAATACCTGGGAGAGGCTTACGCCCACCCGACCAACGACAAAAACCATCATAGCCAAGGCAAATGGCATGGCGAACACAGTGTGGGAAAACTTAACCAGACTTCCCCACTTAACTATCTGATTTTTATAGAAATCAATTCCAGATCTTTTATCAACCACAGATACAATTCTCTCTTTTGGATACGATACTGCCGTGATAGTATCCGAGCATTATGAATCTAGACAAGCCAATTGGTGATCCCGCATTCGGTCCGATGTTTTTAAGAATTGCTCTTGGAGCTTTCTTCGTATTTTCTGGTTTAGCCAAGGTCGACGAGCCTAGCGTGCTAATAGATCAGGTAAAAAGCGCGGAGATCATGGCTACTAAATGGGCAACTGTTTACGCCATCCTATTACCTTACATGGAAATTATCGGTGGCTCCTTATTAGTGGCAGGCTTCTGGACAACCCTCGGCGCTTTTTTAACAACCCTTTGCGTCGGCTCTGTAATGTACATCTTTGGGCCGTCCCTGGGTGGGCAGGTAGCCTCTTCAGGAATATTCAGATCTAGCGGCTATGCCACTAAAGAAGTCATTTTACTCGCAGCCTCAATCGCCATGATGTTCACTGGACCAGGCGCGCTAAGTGTAGACAGACTCAGAAAGCCTAATTAAAAATTACCGCCCTTAGTCTTTAGCTAGTTAATTAGGATTGGTCTCGGAGCACCGACTAATACCGGCTCAATATCCATACCTGTTCGTCTTAATGAAGCTAAGAATTTAGCTGCCTCTTGGGCCTTATCTAAAGAACCATCACCAAGATTCACAACAACGGAATCGTGCCCACAAGATAAATTCATGGTGGTTCTGAAAGCTCGCTCCCCTGTTTCAATCTCATTAATCCGAGCAAAGTTATCCAAAAATAATCTAGCCACAACATGGAACCTAAACTCAGCATCAGGAGACTCTCGATTGCTCTCGGTAGCAGGGCCCAAAAAAGTTAAGCTCCTAAAACCCGGGGTCTCATCCTGTAAATTTCTGAGTTTATGCAAGTGAATGAACCGCTCCTCCCAAGAATCAGACCTATCTACCCTAATTCCAGCCCCTGCTTGCGCTCCGAATCGGTGCCCCCACTTTACAACATTGAGCCACTCCCATGCCGTAAAAAGCCCATTACCTTCCGATCTGCGTGTCCGATCTACTAACATCTCACCTCCGGCGGGCGGAAGGTGATTAACACCAGCTGAGATTAGCCTCGATACAATCTCTCTAACATGTCGACCGTGCTTCAAGGCCAACCACAATATTTGCGGAATCGATATGGCCTCGATTGAAGCATTTGTTATTTTTCGTATTGAGCTGACAATATTCTCCAGCTCCGCTAGATCTTCCCAGCTCTGAGGCGATTCTACTCTTAACTTTACTAGCCTAGGGCTACACCCTTTCTTCGTAAGTTCTTTCAACTTATCTCGCAGTGCTGGCGCATTCTGGGCCTCGCCCTTTGAAACCTCAAGCTCAAACTCAACTCCCAAAAGTCTATTACTATTTCTCATATGCCAAGCAACAAAATTTTAAAGATCAAGTACAAGCAAAAGATTTTCAAAGATGGCTTGCTTTCATCACGGGACCTGATTATTCCATGATTCAGGACTTTGGTTGGCTGATTCGAGGCAAGGATCAATAAATGCAAGCACTTTCTCCTTATCTCCACCAACGGATGTTGCCCTTAGCTTTGGTCATTCTCTTTTTGATCTCTATCGTATTT
>CAZWGK010000078.1:0-11254 GCA_964633685.1 uncultured Bdellovibrionales bacterium
TATTACCCTACACACGCTTTCCAAGCGTGCGCCTTAAACCACTCGGCCATCTCTCCAGGAAGCGACAGATCAGTCGCAGTTCAGCGGTTATACCAGATGCGGGGATAAAGATACAATTCAGGAAATGTTAAATTTAGTGAATAATTTCGATATTATCGCGGTCTCTGAGAAGATATTTTCGGGAGGTGCATGGATTTTACGGTGGAGCGGAGAGAGGATTTGTATTTTTTGATGGAGTTTAGGAGCTTCCCATCTTTCATTGCAGCTCCAGCACCTAGGATTTGCGCAGCTAATAACCCAGCATTCCATGCATTTCCTATGGCAACGGTAGCAACAGGCACCCCCTTTGGCATTTGAACAATAGATAAAAGTGAATCGTGCCCTTTTAACTCTTTAAGAGGCACGGGAACACCGATTACCGGCAGCTCTGAAAATGCAGCAACCATTCCCGGTAAGTGGGCTGCTCCCCCCGCCCCAGCTATTATGATTCTTATCCCACGATTTCTTGCATTTGATGCAAATTCAGTCATTTCAATCGGGGTCCGATGAGCTGATATCACCTTCATTTCAAATGGAATTGAAAACATCTTAAGCGCAGCCGCAGCCTCTTTCATGATTTTGTAATCAGATGAGCTGCCCATTATTATAGCTACTTGGGCAAGCGAAGAGGCTCCCTTTGAAATGGTAGTTTTTTTTGATCGTGATGTCTTATTGCTTCGGGCTTTCATAGTAGAGATCTTTGCGCCTTTTTTAATGATTGCCATATCTCTCCTGTTTTTAGGAAACCCTAACTTAATTCTTGTATTTAGCTTCTAAGTCTTTTACCCAAGCTCTTTCGCAATCAGCTAGGAGTTCCAATTCTTCTGCCAGTCTCTGTTTGTTGTCAACAACCACATTTATATGCCCTAGCTTTCTAGAAGGCCTAATTTCTTTCTTAAAATACCAGTGTAGATTAGCACCCGCTGGGGGAGTAGGCCTATTCTCCTGACAATCCGTGGCGGCTATACCTGTGGGTCCCAGGATATTCAGCATGGCAAACACCCCTCGACTACGGACTTCGTTAATAGGCATACCCAAAAGGCATCTCCAGTGATTTTCGAACTGTGATATTGAACAGTAATCTTGGCTATAGTGACCAGAATTGTGAACTCTTGGTGCTATCTCGTTAATTAGTAGTTCTCCGTTCTCTTGCAGAAAGAATTCAATTCCAAAAGATCCCCTCAGATTGGTAATCTCCGATATTTGCTGAGCAATAGATTTAGCCCTCAGCTCAACATTAAGGGATATTCCGAGACTGGTAGCAGGCCCTGACACAAGATGGCAGATGCCCTGTTTTTGTTGAGACTTTACCAAAGGATAGGAAATAAAGTCTCCACTAACAGACCGGCACCCAATAATTGCGAGCTCCTGAGAAAAGTTTATTTTACTTTCCGCATATAAACCGCTTTGAACCCTTAACGCTCTTTCACAAAATTCCGAAACTTCCTGAGATAGCTGATCGCATACCAGGACACCCTTTCCATCATACCCATTTTTGGCAGTTTTTATGACAAATCCAGCCGAAAATCGCGATTCCACTTGATTAAGCCAATCAGTTAAAGAGATTTCAGGGCGATACTCTACAAATGGCGAAGTTGGAATATTATGGCGCTCCCAAATCTTTTTTTGCTCTAATTTATTTGACAGAATTTTTATCGTTTGGAGTTCGGGAATTATTTTTGCTCCCGGATATTTGTCACCCAGAAGATCTGGAAATGGAAAAAATTCACTTTCAATTGCAATCACATCTACTGATTCTTTGAATCTCTGAAGAGCAAGAAGATCAGTCGAATCGGCTATTATTTTATTTTGGACAATTTGAGCAGCTGGTTCATTTGGAGAGCTGCAGAATAGGATTGTGTTCAGGTTAAGCTTGTGGGCGGCCTCTGCCAACATCATGCCTAGCTGTCCCCCGCCGAGTATTCCAACTTTGATTTTATTCATCCAACAATCTTAATGACACTTAATTAGAGTATGCTTACTCACTAGCGGTTCTTAATCAAACCCCTGAAACTACTTGATTATTACTTATTTAAGAACGAGTAATAAAGTACTTAGTTTACTATAGCCCACGAAGGTTTATAATATTTTCTTCCAAGCTCTTTTTACTGATTTTTATCGTAGAAGTTTTAACTGTTCGCTGCTTTGTAGAGTCTGAGCTCTACAGAGCTGGCGGCGAAAAATGGTTTTCCCACAGATCTTTTAGGAGGGTGAAGTTTTGCCTCACGTAAAAATCGAAGGTGGAGAGGGTTCCTGGCTGGATCTGGATGTACCCCAAGGTTTCTCTTTGGAGTTTGCGAGTGAAGGCAGCAGGGTGAATTTCAGGGACCCCTCGTCCCCGAAGCTCACCGAATGCGTTTCTCTTCAGAACATGGGAGATGCGGCTGTCATCAATTCATCGGCGGGTACCCTCGTGGTGTCGCTGGGCGAGGGCGTGCTGAAGGTCAAGTTCTTGGCTCCTAAGCCGCACTACGACTGATCTCGGGGAGGCAACTAAGAGGTTTTTCTTTTGATTACTTGGTCTTTTCCTAGTGATTTAAAGGTTTTATCTCTTCGTCTGCCAGCCCCCCTTTTTTTAATTCCAACAATTTATTTAGGAAGGAATAATATCAGTTATTTCAACAATATCGCGGTCTCTGAGAAGATACGGAAATTTGAGTTTCGGGGTGGGGCGTTGTAGAAGTGGGGAATGGGAATACCGTCGAAAATTCTTACGCATTTAGAGCAGCTAGAGGCTGAAAGCATTCACATAATTAGAGAAGTGGCCGCCCAGTTCGAGAGGCCTGTGCTGCTGTATTCAGTAGGTAAAGACTCTTCATGTTTAGTGCGCCTGGCTCAAAAAGCATTCTACCCCGGTAAAATACCGTTTCCTCTCATGCACATTGATACCGGATTTAAATTTAAAGAGATGTACGAGTTTCGGGATTCTTTCACAAAAGAAATAGGTGCAAATCTGTTGATATACAGAAATGAGGAGGCCATAGACAAAAATGCCAATCCCTACGATTTAGGGACTCAGCGGTGTTGCGGTCATTTAAAAACGCAGGCTCTGCTTGATGGATTAAAGAAATACGACTTTGATGCCGCAATTGGTGGCGCTCGACGCGATGAGGAGAAATCACGAGCCAAAGAGCGTGTATTTTCCTTTAGGGATAAGTTCGGTCAATGGGATCCAAAGAATCAAAGACCCGAATTGTGGAGTCAGTATAACGGCAAGATAAGAAAGGGAGAGTCCATTCGAGTATTCCCGCTATCAAATTGGACTGAGCTTGATATCTGGCATTACATACTGAAAGAGCAGATTCCAATAGTGCCCCTTTACTTCGCAAAGAAGCGCAGGGTGGTTGTCCGAGGTGATAACCTAATCCCTGTAGATGAAGCGGCGAGAGTTCTCTCAGGGGAAACCCCCCAAGAGGTTATGTGTCGATTCAGAAGTCTAGGTTGCACTCCTTGTACTGGTGCAATTAGATCTTCGGCCCAGACTCTCGAAGCAATTGTGGGTGAAATGATGGTTACTCGAACATCAGAGCGCGCAACTAGAGTTATAGATCACGATTCTGAAGGCTCGATGGAGACAAAAAAGAGAGAGGGGTATTTCTAATGGCAACTAAAACCTCAGCTATTCTAAAAGAATTTAATCCGATGACGGCCGAGCCAGCACGCCTTTCTGACCAAGAAGTGCGAGATATTCTGGCTCAAAATGAGAGGAGCACCCTCCTCCGCTTTTCTACTGCTGGCAGCGTAGATGATGGAAAATCAACTTTGATTGGGCGCTTACTTCATGACTCCAAGAATGTGTATGACGATCACATCGTTGCCCTTGAGAAGAAAGCAAAAAACAAAGGTGTGGAAGAGATAGATCTATCTCTTTTGACTGACGGATTAAGAGCTGAGCAGGAGCAAGGAATCACGATTGATGTAGCTTATCGTTACTTCTCTACGCCCAAGCGTCGATTTATTTTGGCCGACACTCCCGGACATGAGCAGTATACAAGAAACATGGCCACAGGAGCCTCTACTGCCGACCTAACAATTATTCTAATTGATGCTCGAAAGGGAGTGTTGACTCAAACCAAGCGACACTCTTTTATTGCATCGCTGTTGGGTGTGCCTAGATTGTTGGTCGCCATCAATAAGATGGATTTGATGGATTATTCTCAGAAGGTTTTTGACTCGATAAGAGATGACTATACCAAGTTCGCATCTCGCCTAGGAATTAAGGAGATTCGGTTCATCCCCGTCTCAGCACTTCGTGGGGATAATATAGTGAATAGGTCTGATCGCATGCCTTGGTACGGCGGTGAGACAATAATGGAATATTTAGAAAATATTTACGTAGCCGGTGATTTTAACCAAGTCGATTTTAGATTTCCGGTGCAATATGTCATACGCCCAAACCAGAATTATCGGGGATATGCTGGGCAAATTAGATCCGGACAGATCAAAGTTGGAGAGGAGGTTTTAATTCTTCCCTCACAAAGGCGATCGAAAGTAAAATCTATAGATTATTTTGACGTTAACCCCAATAATCGAGAGCTTTTGGATGCTGGAGCTCCTCAATCTGTAGCCATATCGCTAGAAGATGAAATAGACATTTCTAGGGGAGATATGTTGGTTCGTCCGCAGAATGTGCCTCAGGTTAAACAAGAATTCGAGGCCATGCTTGTTTGGATGTCGGAAGCACAGATGAATCCGAGTAAGTCTTATATTTTAATTCATACATCCAGAGAGACTAAGTGTTATGTTGATTCTGTAATTTACAGAACAGATGTAAACACGCTTAGTCGAGAAGAGGGGCGACCATTATCTCTAAACGAAATAGGTAGAGTTTCTATATCAACAAAAGCTCCCCTGTTTATTGACCCGTATAATAAAAATAGAGCAACTGGAAATTTTATTCTGGTGGATGATGAGACGTTTCTTACTGTTGCCGGAGGAATGATTATCGATCGTTTGCCTCAGGAAACTTTCCATGATTCAACTAGTGCTCCATTAAAGCTCATTAAATCTCAAGATATTCACAGAGAGGCAGGTGCCGTTGATAGGGCAGCGAGGGAGAAGCTCTTCGGGCATAAGGCTGTAACGTTGTGGTGCACAGGTTTAAGCGGCTCTGGAAAATCTACGATTGCAAAAGCGGTAGAAGAGAAGTTCTTCGCGGAAGGACGCCCCGTTTATAGACTTGATGGAGATAATCTTCGGTTTGGATTGAATCGTAACCTAGGATTTTCGAAGGAAGATCGGCGTGAAAACATACGTCGTGCGGCAGAGGTAGCTAAGTTGTTTAATGATGCTGGAATTTCAGTCATATGCTCCCTTATTTCACCAATGAGGGAGGATAGAGCTAGAGCCCGAGAGATAATCGGGGATTCGTTTTTTGAAGTCTATTTAAATACTCCGCTTGCCGAGTGCGAAAAGAGAGATCCTCATGGTCTATATAAAAAGGCGAGAAGTGGTGAGATCAAGGAGTTTACTGGCATCTCTGCTCCTTATGAAGCTCCAGAGAAGGCTGAGCTTGAGCTTGATACTTCTAAATATTCAGTAGAGGGTTGTTTAGAACAAATTCTCAAATTAGTTCAAAAGTAAGCGTGAAAAGAATTTTTTTAGCTTTATTAAGTATTGCTGTCGTTGGCGTAGCGCTGCTTACATTTGATCGACCTCCGCCTTTTAAGAATGTAATTTTAATAGCAATAGACACACTGAACGCCCATCACTTGGGCGCTTATGGTGCAGAAAAGTCTCCTTCTCCAAATATTGATCAGCTAGCGAAGAATGGCGTTGTTTTTGAGAGAGCTTACTCTGCGGCTCCTTGGACTAAGCCAGCATTTGCCTCAATGTTCACAAGTCTTTACCCATCAGAGCATGGAGTTACAGCATTTGATCGAATTTTATCAGAAGATAAGTTTACGGTTGGCGAGTATTTTAAATCTAAGGGATTTTCAACAGCTGGCATAATTTCTCATATTTTAGTTCAGCCCCAATTCGGATACGCCCAGGGTTTTGATTATTATGAACTGATCCCTTTTAAGGGAAATGTGCACTCCGTTATATCGTCTCTTCGTGTAACGGATATGGCAACTAAATGGCTCGAATCTAACTCTGAAAAGCCATTCTTCATGTTTCTTCATTATTTTGATCCTCACAATAACTATTATCACCATAAAAAATTTGATCGAACCTCATGGTATAAGGGGCCCGTTACCTCAGGAATGGATCTCCGTGAACTTAAAAAATTAATCCCAAATATGACCAAGGACGATGTCATGGCTCTTAGGGGATTTTATGACGAAGAGATAGCATTCACCGATTTTAGCATCGGGCTTTTGCTGACTTATTTGAGGGAGAATGATTTAGATAAAGATACTCTCATTATCGTTACCGCAGATCATGGTGAGGAGTTAACAGAGCGCGGCTATATCGGCCATACTCGAACTTTGTATGATGAACTTGTCAGGGTTCCTTTTATTTTTCACCTGCCAGGATCGATCGGTCCAGCCCGAATCAAAGCACCTGTTTCTACGATGGATCTCCTGCCTACGATGCAGGGATTTTTGGGTGATAAAAAGCAGAGCCATATTGTGGGAGAGGACTTATCTGAGATTTTACTTTCTAGCTCAGGGGAGTCTAACTCTCGAAAAATTTTTAGTGAAGTTGATTATCGAGCAGGTCAAATTACGGCGCATAAGCTAGGGGTGGTAGAAGGTAATTTTAAAATGATACTTGATAAATTTACTCAAGAATATGAATTTTTTGATTTAGATAGAGACCCTACCGAAAAGTCCAACCTGAAGGACAATGACTCAGCTGATTTTAAAAGACTCCAGGCCGCAATTAAAGGATTTCAGGCCCGATATCAGACCGAAGCCGTTGAGAGTAAGAAAATGGTTGCTCCAAAGGCCGAGAGTCAGGATAAGATGGACCAATTAAAGTCTCTTGGATACCTGTAGGCAACTTCCTAGTTTCCAATAGATTGCTCTTTTAATTAGTTAATCAAGAATTATTAAGTCTGGTTAAAGAAGTGACAAAATTTCTTTAACCAGGCTCAAAACACTGGGTTTTGACCGGTTTTCAAATGGGGACGATGCATTGCAAAATGCAGATTGGAGAGATTCTTGAAACCGCAATTTCTGATCGGTCCGCGCGATGACTCGCTTAGACCGAAAAGCATGACCGAGTTTCTCGATAAATTTATTGAGCTACTCGGTAGAATCAATGCCCGTACCTTGAATGATGGTGAGCTTTGGCATGAATACCTTCTTTGGATCAAAGAGTTTGAGATTCATGCAAACGAACCTTCGCAGGTACGGTTGCATGTCTGGTTTCAATTGGAAAACCTGACTAGCGAAATCAAGTTGTTCCGAGCTCGCCAGGCCGACTTGCCCAAGCCCTGTCGCCATGCTGAGAAGAACTGGTTTGTGCTTCACAAGGTTCGCCCAAAATGGTGCACTTTATGAAGCTTCGCCGCCTGCTCAGCTAAATTGAACCCCAGGATTTAAATATTGACCGTAAGGTTTTTTGTTTTGAGTCCTGGGAACCAGTTAGATTTGACCTTGTTAACTTTCTATCCGCGTAATCTAATCTAATTTCATGACCAGAGGGGTTTATAAAATACTCCGTAACATTTGGGCCCCAGTAGTTTTGGGAGCCTTGCCGATACTGTACGTTGTTTACGTAGACATTGTTACTGTGTTTGCTTGGGAGTTGCCACTTCCAATTCTCCTCTCTACAGCACTATCGATTTTATTGTTCATAATTTTTTTAATACCAACTCAAAATCTTTCTGCCGCTTCAGTTATTTCCTCATTAGTGCTGATCGGTCTTTACGTCTTTGGACCGCTAAGAGAGCTACTAGAAAAAATTGGATTAAGTGAATTTAAAGAAGAGGCTGGTTTTATCTCTATTATTTTAATCAACCTTATTATTTTTCTAATAAGTCTTAAGATATTAAGAAATCAAGATATAAGAGCTGAATGGTCGTTGAGGTTAAATTGGCTTGCCACGATCGCTTTGGTTCTTTTCATGTTAGGGGGCTTATATCGTCACATTGAACATGATCACGATTTAAATAATCTTGGTCCAGGTGTACCTGAGCATATAGAAGAGAGAACTGATGCGCCTAATATCTATTATATTATTACCAATGGCTTGGGACGCCTCGATGTTTTGAAGGATGGCTACGAAATAGATATCACATCTTTTAAAGAGGTTTTGAAAAATTTGGCTACAGGATCCTATCCTAGCAGTCAAGTGGCCTTTATTGCCGCAAATTCTCGAGCTAATTATACAGATTCGCACGCCTCTGTTGCTTCGATAATGAACATGGATCTTCTTAATGATTGGGTTGTAAGAGAGGGATCGAAAAATTACTCTTCTGAAATTTTAAGCGAGGCGATTCAATATAATAAGCTCATTCCGATTCTGAAAAAGCAAGGATACAAAATAATCTCAATATCCTCTGGGCGCTCCGATGTAGATTTAATTCAGGCAGATCAGCGAAGCGGAATGTCTGTATTTTATGACGATTTGATTTCCTTAGTTTATAAAATAACCCCGATAGGTTTTATTATAAACGAATTAGAATTGTATGATTGGCAATATAATAGGCACCGAGGACTAATTCTTAAGGCTTTAACAAATATTCCCCAGACTGTTGAGATTTCTGGACCTAAATTCGTCTTGGCAAATATTTTATCTCCTGAGCCACCTTTTGTATTCAACCACGACGGAACTGCCCGCTCTCATTATGGATCATTCGGTTTTCAGGACGACAGTAATTTTGTGGGTAACAAAAGAGATTATATGATTAAATATTCAGAGCAGGCGAGATTTATTATCTCAGAGCTGATTGATGTTTTATCATATATCTCAAGAAAGGATCCTTTTGGGATCATTGTGGTACAAGGTGATCATGGCCCAGGCTTACAGTATCACCGAAACTCTCCCCTGCTGGGAGATTCTCAAGAGCGATTAGCTATTTTTAATGCGTATCGTATGGGGGGCGCTAATCCTTCAGAGGTTGGTTTAGATCATAACACCTCCCCTGTTAATACTTTTCGGATTATTTTAAATTACACCCTTGGTTTGAATCTTCCCTTACTAGAGAACCGCTCATACTTTTCAACAGCGCTAAGGCCACTAAATTTCATAGAGATTCCTGAGTCTATGCCTCGAATATTGACTTGCCGTCCATCTCCTTCGGGGCGGGTAGGCCGAATTGGCCCAGAATGCTTGGAGCCATATCCCAAAGAGCCGGGTCCCCCTTCTTCCACTCCTTATTAGAGAGAAGCATTCCAGGAACAACAGCAGGGTCTATACAGTGGTCAGATGCCCACAGGTCTGTTCTGTCGCAAACAAGGTCTTTTTGAATTTTACCCAAAACTGTCTCATCAGAGCTGCGATACCCTTTGTGGTATCCAACAACAAGATCAGGGGCCAGAGCTACGAATGGCCCAGAGTATATAGCTTGTGAATCATATGCAGCTGTTACTACTGGTTTGTTACCCTTCGGGTCTCTAACTTTTGGCAGTTTCGCTATTATTTCATTTTTAATTTTTTGGGAGTCTTCTGGAGCAACACAGCCGTGCTTGTCTCGGCCATTCATATTTATATACAACCCGTTAATTCCTAGTCCATATGCCTTGGTTTCGCTCCAATCAACATATTTGAAGAAATCTCCCTGCCCGATCTTTGAGTCATCTGTGAGTCGTAGATATCCTTCTCGGTGAAGCCATGTGTTGAGATTAAATTCTCTAGTAAAAGGAGCGAATCCGTGATCGCTTATCGCAAAAAGTGTGGTTTTCGAATCTAGGCCTTCTAGTGCCCTGCCCAATGCGATATCCATTCTCTGGTAAAACCCCCGCACAGCATTTTTTACAGCAGCGCTAGCATCTGGCCTATAAAGAGGGTGAGATGGATCCATTGCCCGCATTAGCATGTGGCAGTTCTGATCTATTGAAGAGAAGTAAAAGAAGAAAACCCCCTCTTGAAACCGTGCTAGCTCGTACTCAAAGAGCTTCATGCTTTCATCCAGCACTAAGTGGGCCTGACTCAGGTATTCATCATCAGTTAAGATTCCCTCACTTAACGCCTTAGTATCGGCTGGAAATCCTTGAGTATAAAATCGCCCCACAGCCTCAGATAGCTCTTTAGAGTAGGAAGCTGGACTACAGATCGGAAGGGTAGGCTCCATCGGGTCTACATTAATCGGCGATACATACATCTTAAATCTAGGATGCACTTCTTTGATGAATATTCGGATCATTCCACCAACAGACGCAAACATCGGAATAAGAGTAAAGGATAGTGGTATCCATTCAGACCACTCACCTTGTTTAAGTATAATGTCATGACCCTGGATGCTAATCTTAACAACTGATTCGTAAGGATCTCTTCTTATTATAAAATCAATGTCTGATGGCTCTCTGTCCGCTCGCATGGAGTTTTTAGGCCCAGCAATTTTAGTTTTTATCAGGTGATTGGTAGGTGTTACGTGTACCACTCGTGCCGCGGTTAATTTATCTTCGTTATCAACTGTAGAGTCAGTAAAGTATGTGCATGTCCCATAGGTACCTAGCAGATCGGGAGTGCCCATTCCGCTTATTGTATTGACGTTATCTGAGGAGACAGGAAAGTTCGCTGGAATTTGTAGTATTGAAGTAGGAATATTGTTCTGAGCCAGGATGTTCCAAAAAGCTGGACCTTTTCTCATAAGATCCATCTTTCCGGGCTTAAGCGGTATTGTCCAATCCCCTATCTTTAATTCGCTATTAGAATCATAGGATCTTGAGGTCGACATGTATGGCGTAAAGGTAGCAGGGTCTCTATGAATAAAATCATATATTCCGTGACCACCAGGGTTGCACCCTGTAATAAAACTCGACCATGCCACAGGGCTATGAGGAGGGTTAGTAGTTTTTAGTTCTCCAAACTTTCCTTGACCGATTAATTTTTTGAAATTTGGTAAAAGTCCCTCGCCTATAAATTGCTTTACTAGGTCAGGATCCATACCGTCCATGCCCAGAATTAAAACCTTATTGGAGATTTTTGGATTGCTTAAGTATGGAGATTTTTTTGAGGAGATAATCCCATCTAGTCCTGAGGTTGGCATCATAGACGCCGCAGCCATGCCACTAGCAGCTTGAGAGCTTTTCTTTAAAAATTCTCTTCGTGAGATTTTTTGGTTCATTTACTTAATTCGCCCCTCTAAGTGAAATACCTC
>CAZWGK010000079.1:0-1625 GCA_964633685.1 uncultured Bdellovibrionales bacterium
GACCGTTATCAAATAGTGCATCTACTGCCTCTTGAAGCATACGCTTCTCGTTGCGAATGATGATATCTGGGGAGTTCAACTCAATAAGTCTCTTCAAACGGTTATTACGATTAATTACACGACGGTAAAGATCGTTAAGATCGCTGGTTGCGAAACGACCACCATCAAGTGGAACTAACGGACGTAGATCTGGCGGAATAACTGGAACTACAGTCAAAATCATCCACTCTGGACGGTTGCTGGAAGCTAAGAAAGACTTCAGAACTTTCAGTCTCTTGATGAGCTTCTTTCTCTTAGCATCAGATGAGGTCTCTTTGAGATCTGCAGCCAACTCATCGTGTAACTTCTGGCAATCAATACCAACAAGCATGTTACGAACAGTCTCAGCACCCATGCCGGCTTCAAATCTGGAGCCGTATGTTTCACGAGCGGTTCTGTACTCTTTCTCGGTCAAAAGTTGACCAACTTCGAGTTCACTTTCGCCAGCGTTTGTTACGATATAACTTTCAAAATATAGAACCTTCTCGAGATCTCTTAATGAGATATCAAGGATTGTTCCGATTCGGCTTGGTAAGCTCTTGAGGTACCAGATGTGAGCTACTGGGCAAGCAAGCTCAATGTGACCCATTCTCTCACGACGTACTTTTGACTGAATAACTTCAACGCCGCATTTTTCGCAGACAACACCGCGATGACGCATACGCTTGTACTTACCGCAGTTGCACTCGTAGTCCTTAGTAGGACCGAAGATCTTGGCGCAAAATAAGCCGTCGCGCTCAGTTTTAAATGTACGGTAGTTGATAGTCTCTGGCTTTGTTACCTCGCCGTGAGACCAGCTACGTATCTTCTCTGGGCTTGCAACTGACACCTTGAGAGCATTGAACTTTACTGGGTTCTTTGGTTTCTCAAACAGACTAAATAGATCATCCATATCGGTCCTCTCTGAAAATTTGTTGGGTGGGGCCCGTAGACCCCACCTAGTAATTATGAATTAGCAGCAGGTGTTACTTCTGAAGAATCACTACTCTCTTCATCTGTCACCTCTTCTCCACTCTTCTCTTCCACCAGCTCAACATCCAATCCTAACGCCATGAGCTCTTTCATCATAACGTTGAAGGACTCTGGCAATCCGGGCTCAAGAACATGCTCGCCCTTAACAATTGCCTCGTACATTCTGGTTCTACCCTGTACGTCGTCGGACTTAACTGTGAGGAACTCTTGGAGAGTATAGGCGGCACCGTATGCCTCAAGAGCCCAAACCTCCATTTCTCCCAATCTCTGTCCACCGAACTGAGCCTTACCACCGAGCGGCTGCTGTGTAACAAGGCTGTAGGGTCCGATTGATCTGGCGTGAATCTTGTCGTCAACCAAGTGGTCGAGTTTCAACATGTACATAACGCCCACTGTCACCTTCTCTGAGAAAGGATCACCAGTACGGCCATCGTACAACACGGACTGCGCATCTTCAGTAACACCAGTGTACTTCAGAAGTTCTCTGATCTCTGGCTCTGTCGCTGAATCGAATACTGGGCAAGCTACGTGCAAGCCGTTCATCTGTTTGCGTGCTAGTCTGTATGTGTCCTCATCATTTAGACCCTTAATCATCTTAACGATGGAGTCTCTCT
>CAZWGK010000079.1:1635-9190 GCA_964633685.1 uncultured Bdellovibrionales bacterium
TAAAGTCTCTTAACTTAGCGGCCATCTCCTTCTTCTGCTCTGGAGTTGTTCCGAGTCTATCTGCGCCAGTCTTGGAATCGATTACCTCTTCCAACATCTCACGCACCTTGGCACCAACTTTCCATGAACCGAAGCCCAAGTGGGTTTCAAGAATCTGTCCGACGTTCATACGAGAAGGCACGCCCAACGGATTCAATACGATATCCACTGGAGTACCGTCTTCCATGTACGGCATATCCTCTTCAGGAACTACCTTGGAGAGAACTCCCTTATTACCGTGACGTCCGGCCATCTTATCGCCAACCTGAATCTTTCTCTTCACGGCGATAAAGACCTTAACCATCTTGATAACGCCTGGAGCTAACTCATCACCTTCTTTCAAGCGCTTGATCTTCTCTTGAAGAGCAGCACGCTTATTGTTGATGAGTTGACCAGTACGAACAACGATCTCGTTGATCTTTTCTTGGACTTTCTCGTTTCCGATCTGAATATCGCGGAGGTATTCGAAAGGCACTTCGTTAATGTGTTGCTCAGTTAGAATCTCGCCCTTACCGATGAGTTGCTTACGCTTATCATCGATCAACTTGGCGGTGATCTCTTTACCAACCAACAACTCTTTAACTTGCTTGAGAGCTGCATCTTTAAGGATGTTCATCTCGTCGCGTTGATCTTGCTCAATTCTCTCGATCTCACGCTTCTCAAGGGCCAGAGTTCTCTCATCCTTCTCAGTTCCCTTTCTAGAGAAAACTTGAGCGGAGATAACTGTTCCCTCAACGCCTGGTGGGAGTCTTAAGCTGGTATCACGAACTTCGCCGGCTTTCTCACCGAAGATGGCTCTTAAGAGCTTCTCTTCAGGGCTTAGCTGAGTCTCACTCTTAGGAGTGATCTTACCAACTAAGATATCGCCAGGCTTAACTTCAGCACCAACGCGGATGATTCCGGACTCATCGAGATTTACCAGAGCTTCCTCACCTACGTTTGGAATATCACGGGTAATCTCTTCTTTTCCGAGCTTAGTGTCACGAGCGATACACTCATGCTCCTCGATGTGAATGGAGGAGAAGATATCGTTCTGAACAAGTCTCTCGTTTATAAGGATTGAGTCCTCGAAGTTGTAACCGTTCCAAGGCATGAACGCTACGAGAACGTTCTGTCCAAGAGCTAACTCAGCCATGTCTGTTGAAGGACCGTCAGCAATAACTTCATTAGCACCTACTCTCTCACCAGGAGATACAATTGGTCTCTGGTTAGTACGACGATACTTAACGAGGTTGTAAATATCTACGCCAGTATCTAGAGGATCATCTGTAGTCTCGTCAGCTTTGATAACGATTCTATCAGCATCCACAGACACGATGGTTCCCGATCTCTTAGCAACCATGGTGGCGCCAGAGTCACGAGCTACGTTTGACTCAAGACCAGTTCCAACGAGTGGGGCCATTGTGCGTAAGCACGGAACAGCCTGACGTTGCATGTTAGAGCCCATGAGCGCTCTGTTAGCATCGTCGTTCTCAAGGAATGGAATTAGAGCAGCAGCCACAGAAACTAGCTGTTTCGGGCTAACGTCCATCTTGGTTACTTCTTCAGAAGCAGCCATTACGTACTCATTGCTCTTACGAGCTGGAATGGAGGAGTCAACGAACTTGCTCTTTCCATCCAACTTAACCTGAGCCTGAGCGATAACTTCTCTCTCCTCTTCGAGAGCAGAGAGATAAATAATATCGTCGGTGGCTTTATGGTTCTGATCAACGATTCTGTACGGAGTCTCAATGAAACCGTAATCATTGATGCGAGCATGAGTAGCCAAGGATGAAATCAGACCGATATTCGGACCCTCAGGAGTCTCAATCGGGCATATACGTCCGTAGTGAGTTGGATGCACGTCACGCACCTCGAAGCCTGCGCGATCTCTTGTGAGACCACCGGGTCCTAAGGCTGACAATCTTCTCTTATGAGTTACTTCAGAGAGAGGATTTGTTTGATCCATGAACTGAGATAGCTGAGAAGATCCGAAGAACTCCTTCACTACAGCAGCAACTGACTTATAGTTAATAAGATCTTGTGGCACGAGGGTATCGATATCCTGCATACCCATACGCTCCTTCACGGCGCGCTCGAGTCTTACAAGACCAATTCTGAATTGATTTTCAATCAACTCACCCACAGCTCTGACACGTCTGTTACCGAGGTGGTCGATATCATCAACAGTGTAATGAACTGGATCGTTAGCGCTCTTTAGTTCGAGCAAGTAGCGGACGGATTGTTTGATATCCTCAATCGTAAGAACACCTGTCTCAACTGGAGGTGCCTCTTTGCCGTGAACTACATAGAGCTTATGATTCAACTTCAAGCGACCAACCGCAGATAGGTCGTATCTCTCAGCATTGAAGAATAGATTCTTAAACGCAGCAGCGGCTGTCTCTGGACGTGGAGGATCTCCTGGTCTCAATCGACGATAAATCTCAATCAAGGCCTCCTTGGCAGGAGCATTCATAATGCGACCACCAAGATCTTCTGAATCTGGATTCAACTTATCAGACATCAGAGTGCGCCATAGAGAATCACCGATGTGATTATCTTCTAAGTAAAGAACACGGAAATCGTTGATGCCCTTCTCGCGAAGATAAGTAACGTTACCCTTACTTACGACATCGCCCTTGGCATTAACTTTATCTAAAGTTAACTCCTCACCGGCGTTTACGATTACCTTGAACTTGCCGAGAAGCAACTTGACGTCATCTGGATTCAAGTCAGAAAGTGGCTTAACAAACTGTTCTTGCAGCTTATCAAAACCAGCAACAATCTCTCCTTTATCTACTAGAGTCTCACCAGTTCTTGGGTGAATAATCTTCGCAGTCGCCTCGACAATTGTATCAGCGGACTTCAGAGTTCCGATTGTATCTGGATCAACATCGACCTCTTTAATCTTGGACTCTTTCATCCTTCTAACGACAGCACGATTGAACTTACCACCCTTCTTGACGAGGATAGTTCCATCATTTGTCTTAACTTGTTTGAAAGCCTTCTGACCTTCAAGCTGTCCTGGGATGAACTCCTTGGTTACATCACCACTCTTATGGAATGTAATTACATCACTCTTGTAATATGTAGAGAGGATCTCATCGCCAGTCATGCCTAAAGCGCGAAGCAGAACTGTCGCGTGTAATTTACGACGCCTATCGATACGAACGTGTAAGATATCTTTAATATCAAATTCGAAATCGAGCCATGAGCCGCGATAAGGAATTACACGAGCAGAGTAAAGGAGCTTACCTGATGGATGACTCTTACCCTTATCGTGAGAGAAAAACACACCAGGAGATCGGTGCAACTGGCTAACAACAACACGCTCTGTACCATTAACCATGAATGTTCCACGGTCTGTCATTAGCGGGATTTCGCCGAAATATACGGTATCTTCTTTCAATGCGCTGAGGGTCTTCTGACCGGTGTCAGAGTTTGTCTCCCACAATACAAGTTGAATCGTCACTCTCAAAGGAGCGGCCCAAGTCATGCCACGATCGCGGCACTCATCAACGTCGTACTTTGGAATACCTAACTGGTATGAAACGAACTCAAGAGAGGCGTTGCCGTTGTAATCAGAGATCGGGAACACCGACTTGAACACTTTCTGGAGACCTGTGTCCTCTCTCTTCTCAGGCTCAACATGGGCCTGAAGAAATTTGTCGTATGATTTTTTCTGTACCTCAATTAAATGAGGAATTTCTGCAGTCTCTTGAATCTTAGAGTAGTTCCTGCGCAAACGGAAACTTGTCTTTACTTGAGAATTCGCTTGACCTTGCAATGCCATAAATGCCTTGCTCAAAAAGTTAAATGCAGAGTAAACTTCACGTGACCATTACCGAGCAGACAAAACGAAAACGCCCCACTCCAATTGAGTGAGGATCCTTCTGACAGAGTCAGAACTTGATGTACGATTTACGTTTTGAAACGCTCAAAAGCTACTCAGTCGACGCTGGTCATGACTCCTCGTCATGACAATTATGAAGCCCATTTGCCTGAGTGACACCCCAGCCAACGGACCTAAAAGGTATAGATCCCTAGCCTTTTTGTCAACTCAGACCAACTACGCCAAAAAGGTAGGTTGGATTGCTCCACCCCACCTGGATAACGTCAAACGACGTTACTTTGGCTTTATATCCGATATAGGCTTTTAGACCTATATCGGAGTGTCCCTCGTTACTTGAGGGAGGCTTTAGCGCCAGCTTCTTCGAGTTTCTTCTTAAGACCCTCGGCGTCAGCTTTTGGAAGAGCCTCTTTAACGACCTTTGGAGCGCCGTCTACGAGATCCTTAGCTTCTTTCAAGCCAAGGCCAGTAGCTTCACGAACTACCTTAATGACCTTCACCTTCTCGGCGCCGGCATCATCAAGATGAACTGTGAACTCTGTCTTCTCTTCAGCGGCAGCAGCACCTGGGGCGCCAGCCATTCCGCCTGCCATCATGGCTACTGGAGCAGCGGCTGTTACACCTAACTCCTCCTCAAGCTCCTTAACGAGCTTGGCAGCATCCATGAGCGACATGTTCTTTATAAAATTCTTTACATCTTCTGATGTTACGTTGCTCATTTTTGTTCTCCTAGTTTTAAACTAAAAAATTAAAATTAATTACTAGCCCTTCTTCTCTAGCTTGTCTTTGTATGCTGCAAGCAAACGAACCACCTGAGCGGCTGGTGCTTGTAACAATTGAACGACCTGAGTAGCAGGTGCGTTGAGTAAGCTGAGAAGTTTTGCCAAGGTCTCTTCGCGGCTGGGCAACTTGGATAGCTGCTCAACACCGGCTTTATCAAGGAACTGACCATCTAGCCATGCTCCCTTGATTTCAAGTTTCTGATTGTCCTTCGCAAATTTGGTTATAACTTTGGCTGGGGAAACTGGGTCTTTTCCAGCGAAAGCAACAAGGTTAGCTCCATCGAAAAGCTTTGTTAGCTTCTCAACTTCACCTTGATTCTCTTCTTTGTAAACTTCCTTGATGGCGATCTTAGCCAGAGTATTTTTTGTAACTCTTGCCGATGCGCTTGCTCCACGGAGCTCACGACGCAGCTTAGTTATCTGGGCAACAGTCAGCCCTTCATACTTGGTCAAAATAGCCAGCTGAGAGTTTGAGAACTTATCTCTAAGGAGATTCAGCTCTTCTTGTTTCTCTTGCTTGTTCATCTCTTTTATCCTCTACGAAATTACAAAGACCTTAAAGATTCAGCATCAAGCTTGATTCCAGGGCCCATGGTTGAGGACATGTAACATGTCGTCAAATAAACACCCTTGCTTGTTGCTGGCTTTGCTTTGTTGATTGCAGTAACGAAAGCAACAGCGTTCTCACGAATCTTCTGAGCGCCGAAGGAAACTTTTCCTATCGAAGCCTGAACAATTCCTGCCTTCTCTACTTGGAAATCAGCGCGACCAGCCTTGATAGCTTTAACAGTCTTGCCAATTTCGAAAGTTACAGTACCTACTTTAGGAGATGGCATTAAACCGCGTGGTCCGAGAACTTTACCGAGTTTACCTACCTGACCCATCATGTCTGGGGTTGCTACTACGGAGTCAAAATCCATGAATCCGCCTAACACCTTCTCTACTAACTCTTCAGCTCCGGCTTGATCTGCACCAGCATCGAGAGCCTCTTTAATCTTATCGCCTTTTGCGAAGACCAAGACCTTAACAGTCTTTCCAAGTCCGTGCGGAAGTTCTACTGAACCACGAACGTTTTGGTCTGCCTTCTTTGGGTCAACCCCAAGACGAATTGCAATCTCCACTGATTCATCAAATTTTGCTGAACCAACTTCACAAACAAGCTTCGCAGCATCGTCCAATGTATAGGCTTTAGGTTGCACCTTTGCCTGAACCGCACGATACCGTTTGCTACCCGACACTTTCATCGCTCACCTCGCAAACTAAAATTAGACTATCTCAATACCCATGTTGCGTGCAGTTCCGGCAATAATCTTGCAGGCTGCTTCAACATCGTAACAGTTAAGATCTGGCATCTTCTTCTCAGCGATCTCTTTCAACTGAGCTTTGGTTACCTTACCTACTTTATCTTTATTAGGAACACCGGAACCCTTCGCAATCTTCGCTGCCTTTATCAACAAGAAGGAGGCAGGAGGAGTCTTCAACTCAAATGTGAAGGAACGGTCGTTAAACACAGTAATAACTACTGGTGTAATTTCTCCGATCAACTTCTGGGTTCTGGCATTGAACTGCTTACAGAACTCCATAATGTTAACACCGTGCTGACCTAGCGCTGGTCCAATCGGAGGAGCTGGGTTTGCTTTTCCGGCTTCAATCTGAAGCTTGATCATCGTTTGTACTTGTTTTGCCATTATCTAACTCTCTCAAACAAAATCTATGATAAACGCTCCACCTGGGCGAAATCTAGCTCCACTGGAGTGGCGCGTCCGAATATGCTGATAAGCACACGGAGCTTGCCCTTCTCAGGTCTAACTTCTTCAACAGTGCCGTTGAAATCGAGGAATGGTCCATCGATAACTTTAACACTCTCGCCTTGATGGAAAGACATACTTGCGCGTGGAGCTGTTGCGCCTTCCTGAACCTGCTTCAGAAGTCTCTCGACTTCGTCTTTTGTCAGAGCATCAGGGCTTGTTTCATCGCCCACGAAACCTGTCACCTTCGGGGTCTCTTTGACCAAGTGCCAAGTGTCTCTGTTCATGTTCATCTGAACAATCATGTATCCAGGATAAAACTTTTTAGTGCTGGTCTTCTTCTGACCCTTCACCATCTCTACTACTTGCTCTTGAGGAACGAGCATTCCGCCGAAGTGGTCATCCATTTTGTGTGACTTAACTCTCTCCATGAGAGTCATGCGAGCCTTTTGCTCGAAACCGGAGTATACGTGTACAACATACCACTCCATACCCTCTTTGATGTTAGAGGTGTCGTTCAAAGGACCTTCAGGTGCCTTTTTAGCTTTCTTCTTGGCTGGTTTCTTTTCTGTTGCAGCAGCTTCAGTGGAGACAGTCGCCTCTACTGGAGCATTCTGATTTTCGCCAGCTTCAATTTGATCGTTTTCGTTAATCATGTCCTTATTCCAGCTCAAAAACTTTAAGTTTCGTGAACCACGAACTCCGAACGACTTCTTAAAAATTTGTAATGGGCTTTTCGCCTCTCCACCTACTACTTCGATCCTAAACCGGAATCAGAATCAGCAATCCCTACTACATCAGGGCTTGCATCAACCTGAAGAAGACGAGGTCTAGTAGACCTAAATAAGCCGATACGAGCACCATCATTACAATTACTACCATGGTTGCTTGGATCGTCTCTTGTCTCGTTGGAAAAGTAACTTTTTTTATCTCAGCAAGGCTTTCGCGAGCGTATGAAACCCCGCTGCCTACTGTTAAAGTGTCTTTTCCATCTGACATATTCGTCTCACTCGGTAATGCGCAATTTTACTTGCAAAATTCAGTCTGTACTGCTCGGTGGAGAAGCATGAGGACCGGATAGTCCAACGCACCGGAATAGCACTCGCTGAAAATTAATGAATCGAGTCGGGGGAAACTAACAGAAAAGCTCTGCCACG
>CAZWGK010000079.1:9230-11224 GCA_964633685.1 uncultured Bdellovibrionales bacterium
CAAAAGCCTGCGTGAAAATAGTTGTAAATACTGCCAAATTCTCCCTCAAATCCCCTCAAATTCTCTCAGAGACTGCGATATTCTTGAAATCATTCATTTTTTTACCAAATAACCCTTTTGAAAGATTCAGAATTAAATTCAGAATTAAAGGAATGCGGCCAAATGAGCCACTCTGCGCTCTAAAATAAGGAGCTAAAAACTAGACCCAGCTTAACGGCCAGTAAACCCAAAATTATACTCAGCCCGACGTAGACCAAGCCTGAATAATGATTTCCACTATTAAACAAAGCAATAGTCTCAACCCCAAAGGCAGAGAATGTCGTAAATCCCCCACAAAAACCCACCAAGAGAAGAAGTCGTAAAGTATCCCCAGCTCCAGCAATAAAGCGATCTACAAAAATACCCGCCAAAAAACACCCGAGTATATTTACGAGAAGAGTTCCAAACGGAATTGCTCCTACAACAAAAAAACGACCCGCAAGATGACCCAATAAATAACGACCGATTCCACCCAGAGCACTGCCAGCGCCGACTAAAATAATTTCTTTCATGGGTCAACGGTATCGTTTCAATATCGACAGAGAAAGGTCAAAAAGATTTTTGGGGGTATGCTCCCGAAAAGCATTATACTGACTTCATGCTTTGAGGAAGAACAGAGCTGTGGTTTGCCCTCCGAGCCCTTTAGATTAACATAAGGTTTCAACGCTAAGAAGCAGTTGAGTTAGGAGCACAATCACAGGCGCGCTGTCATCGCACTGAAATAAGTTGCATAAAAAATGACAAGTTGTAATGATCGGGGATCAAAATGGAGGATATAAAAGAAGAAATTCTAGTCGGCATGTGGGCCATAAATCCCTCTTTACACATTACTTTTTCTAAAGATAAAACTCTCCTCATCTTACATGACAGTCATACAGTAATCGATATATCGATAACAATTGCTGAGATAATTCTTGATCTAAGCAAGTTTGAATCTATGGATATTAAACAGATCATAAATACTATTCGATCCTCAAACGTCAATCAGGACGCCAACATTATCCTTCATAAATTAATTTCAACTGGAACATTGATCAAAACTTCGAATCGGGTGACACCGCTGGAACCTGAATCCTGCGACCAACCTCCCGCTAGCGGGATCTATGAATCTACCCCAATACCTTTTGATCTTTGGGCACCTGGAAATAACTTACAAGATCCAGCCCCGCAAGATCTGCTTACACTGATTCAAAAACGCCACAGCTCAGTAACAGAGAAAGGCGTTATGGCCATTGACAAAGTGGGAAGTATTTTATACTACGCTCTTCAATCTGCCAAATTTCGATCTTATGCCTCGGCGGGTGGAATATACGCAGTAAATGCCTATCTCATAACTATTGACGAGGCTGCCTGTGCTCAAAATTTCCTTTATTATGACCGCGCAATAAATAAATTTCGCCGATTTTCCAAACCTCAGCAGGCACTTGATGCGTTAGCAAAGCTAAATTCTGAAATTACTAAAGCCGGCACACTACTAACGCTAACTGTCGAAATGGAGGGGTATTTAAAAAAATATGCCTCGCGTGGTTATCATTTTGCTCTATTTGAAATAGGTGCAGCAGCTCACTCAATACAGTTGGTAAGCTCGGCTTTCCAGGTAAAATCATGTGCCCGTGGGCGCTACAACCCTGGCCATTTTGATCACAGCATCATTCGCTCAATTTTTGCGAATAAAAAGGAGGTGCCATTATTATTTATTGAACTTGGGAAATAAGAAACATTGATGCAAATCGTACCCGAGTCTGTTAGGCGATAAACCAACCACTTCTAGAACAAACACTTAGAACTGAGCTGCGATTGAGTGCCTAAATCAAAATAGGCCGTCAATTCTTACAAACCAAGTAAATTCTCCCACAATCTCTACCTTCGGTATTATTACCGTCTCCATCATATGTTAAGACCTGGGGGAATATAGTCTTCAAATCGGCTAATAACTGTGGCAACAGGACTGTTCT
>CAZWGK010000080.1:0-8413 GCA_964633685.1 uncultured Bdellovibrionales bacterium
ATGAGGAGCTACTCTAATTAAAGGATGTGCTTTCGTGACTTTGCGCTCTAGATTCTGCCGTTGCCTCACAGTCTGCGTTAAAATCTGTCCATAACCGTCAGGATTTAATCCAATACATTTTGCAGTAAGCCAGGTTGACATTGCTCCGCCAGCAGACCGGGAGCCCTCTAGGGTTTGAGGCATTTTGTTTGAATCATAATCAAATCTTAAGTACGGAGCATCAAATGGTGCCACGTAATATTCGTTGGCATTCTTGCATACAAAAGCACCGCTAGCATACGGTACGTATCCGAGTTTATGTGGGTCAACAGTTACCGAATCAGCTTTTTCAATAGCTTTTAAAGCCGCATGGGTGCTAGCAGTTAATGGCGAATCAGAGGTTTCTGCTATGCAACGGAAGAATCCGCCATAAGCAGCATCTATATGGTGCCAGATATGAATTCCGTCTTTAACTCTTAAATCATCAAGAGTTTGCTGAATCTCATGAATAGGATCAAAATCACCTAGCTCGGTAGTGCCTGCGACCGAAACAACTCCTAGTACGGGTCTATTTTGCTGTCTGGCAAGTGCAATCTTCTTTTTTAAATCCACAACTGACATGCCGCCAGTTTTATCAAGCTCAACAGGCCAGAAGGCATTCGCACCTAGCCCCATCAGAATAATTGCCTTGGGCCAGCAGTAGTGTTTGCTAGAGGGCGCTAGAACAATTGGCCCGTTATAATCTATACCGAAAACAGACTCGATTTTCTTTGCCACCTGCAGCGGATTGGAATGGAGAAAGTGTCTTTGTCTTATCTCTTCTGCAGGATATTTAGCGGCGATTCGATCGAACGATTCCCAGCCTTGATGAGCCAGCTCAAATAGCGATTTTTGAGTGATTTTATTTTCAAAAGATAAAATGCCGGCGGCGAGCCATTTAGCCAATCTCGAGCGGGCCCGAACGAGTCCCTCTATGTTTGCAACTGTACCGCCTGAGGTGAAGTGACCTCTACTCGATTCCGGTGAGAATCCGAGCATCTTCATGACTTCTCCGATGGCTTCTCTCTCTATCTCGATGCTAACTCTAGCGACTTCGCCGGTAATATTATTTGGATTGTGGATAAGGGTAATGAAGTGACCCATTAATGCAGGCAGAGATATTTCCGAGACCATGTGACCAATGTATCTAGGTGAGAAACTTGGAACTTCTCTTTGTAATCTAGCTACCAAGTCCAGTACATGAAACTTAATGTTTTTTAACTCACTTCTAAATTCCGGAGAGAGTTGGTCCTCTTCTGTGATTGCTAAGCCATCATTTGGGTACTGTTTCTTCCGCCATGAAAACCAATGCCCGAATATAAAGTTACCGAGCTTTTTTACTATCTCTGCATTTTCGGCCTGCGGCCCTAAGAAGTAACTTTTAATTTTACGAGAGGGGATTTGATTCATTTAACTAATCGCTAACATTCTATTAAGAGGCAAAAGCGCCCGCTCAATAATAGCCGGATCTACCGTCACCTGAGGAGACATATTCTCCATGCAAGATATAAGTTTATCTAGGGTATTGAGTTTCATGTAAGGACACTCATTGCAGGAACACCCAGCCTCTGGGGGTGCTGGTATAAATTCCTTATCAGGGTTTTTTAACTTCATTTGATGAATAATCCCTGCCTCTGTTACCACTATGAATTTATTCGCAGGGGAATCCGTCACAAACTTAAGAAGTGATGAGGTTGAACCTATGTGGTCGGCTAGTTTTAGAATATTTTCAGGACACTCCGGATGAGCCACGACTAAAGCGTCTTTATGCCGTACTTTGAGCTGCACTAATTTCTTTTCGCTGAAGGTCTCATGAACGATACAGCTTCCGTTCCAGAGGACCATATCTCTACCAGTTTTCTTTATTAAATATCGGCCCAGATGTTGATCGGGTGCGAAAATAATCGGCTGATCTTTAGGCACTGACTGCACCACCTTAACTGCATTAGAAGAGGTGCACAGTATATCACTTAAGGCTTTTACCTCAGCGGAGCAGTTTACATAACTTATTACGCAGTGGCCCGGATGATCCTCTATGAACTTTTTAAATTTGGGAGCAGGGCAGGCATCGGCTAGTGAGCAGCCTGCTTTTAGGTCAGGGAGTAGGACAGGCTTGTTCGGATTTAGTATTTTTGCGGTCTCTGCCATGAAGTGAACCCCGGCAAATACAATAACCTCGGCATCGGTCTTCGCGGCCTCTTGTGAGAGCCCAAGACTATCTCCGACGTAATCGGCTAGGTCTTGAATGTCACTGTCCTGATAGTAGTGGGCCAAAATTACGGCGTTTAGTTTCTTCTTCAGCTCAGCTACTCGTGCCCGTTTGTTGTCTAACATTGGTACCCGTTCAGGATTGTTTAAAGAGATTCTGCGGGGAAAGATTCAGCAGCCAAGCTTCAAATAAAACCGCCGGTCTTTAAGCCCCGTTTGTTATAACAGTACTTAAAGCCGGCGATTTTATCTAATGGTTTTTGGTATAGCAATGCTATAGCCAAGGGGCATTAAACATTAAAGTTTTCTGCCTCATTTTCCATGGAATCATCGTTTGAGTCGATGCTGTCGTCCATGCTCATCGGAGCAGAGTCGTCCATGTTAGAGTCCATATCAGAAGACTCTTCATTTTGGGAACCACGCTCTCTAGGAGCCGAGATTATAGTGGCTTTCTTTACTAGTAGTGGGGATCCACCTTTAGTAGAGGCACCGGCTAGCTTCTCAATTATCGCAGGAGCATGCTCCTCGGCGAAATCAACAAAGCTGTAACGGTTTCTCAGGGTGAAGCGTTTCACCTCGCTCTCTGGAAGACCACAGTGTTGTTGCACCATTTCAGCAACAGCTTCCTTTGAAAGACCGTCTTTGGATCCAGATCCGATGTAGAATCTGATGTCTTTTTTCGGAGGCTCTTCACGTCTGCGACGCTCCATGCCCATTCCCTCATCGCTACCTTGGGCGTCGATGTCTGAATCGTTGGACATAGGTCTTGCGTCATCTCTACGAGAGCGGCTGAATCTACCTTCGCCTTGCTCGCCGAATCCGCCACGATCTCTGTCGCGGTCTCTATCTCTGCCACGACCTCTACGGCCATCTTCTCTATCTTCGCGGTATCCGCCACGCTCTCTGCGTCCGTTACCCTCGCGGAAACCACCTTCTTGCCAGTCATCCTCTCGAGGCTCTCTACGGGCTGGTTTTGCGGTTTCCTTGGCTTTTTTGAGCTCAGGTAGAACATTCAAGGTGTTGTTAAGAAGCATAGCCAAGATGGAGTCTTTCTTGGAATTGCTGTTGATTTGCTTGACCATCTCAGCGATGCGCTCGTCGTTCAAGAACTCAACCTTCTCAGCAGCCTGGACTAGTTTGCCTACCTTAGAGGCTAGCACGTCAGCTTTTGATGGCAGAGGCTTGGTAACCAACTCAACGTTGAGGCTCTTCTTTAGAAGGTGGAATCCTGTGAAATCAAGTGGGCCTACAATACTAATTACATTTGCCAACTTAGAGGATGGGGATTCTCCGCCAATGCGAGCTTGGTAAGCTGATGGCTCTGGAATTCCGTAGTTAACAACTGTGTCGAAATTTTCAAAAGCAATGCTTCCGACAGCTGAATCGTTTGTGATTACAGCAGCGATTTCTTTATTTGCGATCTTTTTCATTACATCAGTAGGATTGCTTTGGTTCCACTCGGCACGGTCCGAGAGAATTCTCTCAACTTCAAACCCTCTTTTTCTCAAGATTAC
Source organism: uncultured Bdellovibrionales bacterium (assembly GCA_964633685.1). Classification (GTDB taxonomy): domain Bacteria; phylum Bdellovibrionota_C; class UBA2361; order UBA2361; family J135; genus JAWXBT01. The sequence goes on from CAZWGK010000080.1 coordinate 3,741, forward strand.
CTGAACTAAATCAGTGTCTGAATCAGAGTTGCAATAGACTAGAACGCCTTCGGCACCTGCAGTTTCAATCAGGTCGCATAAAGCATTTGTTTTATCTAATACGTCACTACCTACTTCTATGTAGCTATGTTGTGTCATGTTGTTTTTTCCTAATAAAGAGACAATTTCTGGATTGGCCAGATATTTTTTATTAAATCTTACTGCCGTCGAAATCTGGCCGTTGACAGTAATTACTGTGACCGGTTTCTTGGGAATTACGTTGAAGATCTCTTCGAAATCTTCCACATCTAGATTCGCAAGAATAAGCTCAAGTTGAGGAGCTGCGATTAAAGCAACCTCTTCAACTTGAAAATCTTTGCCGTTCATCAGTCGGACAACTGAGTCAAATGTGCCTATAAATAGGCGACTATCAACATCAGGTGAATTCTTTTTCGAGCTAAGCTCTGCTACCTTAACGTCAGTGTTAAGGGTTATCTTGTTTGCTAGCTCTGCCAGTTGGGCAACGTGCTTTTGGTTGGCCCCTATAATGAGGGCAACGTTGTTGTCATAGCCACAACTCAACTTCTCAATAATTCCCACTAGGAGCGAGGCCAAAGCAGCGGTATTCAGGTTTCCCTCTATTAATAAGTCTTTGCCTGCGCAGAGATAGGCTGGGATATCTGAATTGATATCCGATAGGGATATATTCCCCAGATTTTTGATATTATTAAGGACCATCTTTGTCTTTATGCTTCCTTCCAGGGATGCCTCTAAATTCTCGTTTATTCCAGATGTTTCCATTTATATACTATCCTAAAGAAGCAATTTCCCCTGATAGAGGGAGTTTGGTAAATAATGTTAGAGTTGTTTGAAGCTGCTTCAAGCGATTACTAATGAAGTTTAAATTGTGTTGATTGAATGATTTATAAAAATAAAAATTTATCGTCTGTATCTACTAGAAGCGGCCTGGTGTCCCTGGTTTACGGTGGCTTACTTCAAGTCGGTGGCTCTCTATTTATGTCGAGCCTTTCATTTTTAACTGGCTTTACGTTACTAACCGGATGTGCGGTTAACCAATCGCCCAGTCTAAGTGGTCAAGAGGGACTAAACACTTCCGACTCCATTAGCTCGGTCGGACCCTCAGATAGTCTCACGACTGGCTCGGAAAGTCCACAGAGCTCTGTGCCGGTAAAGAGCTTTCCAACGGCCAAAATATTACTTGATTCATCTGGCTTAGTTTCCCCAAAAGTTCAGCATGATCAAGGACTTCTTGGGATTTATGGGGCAACCAACACCCAAGATCAACCTATTCTAATTAGTTGGGGCAAGGACGGTCGTATTCTCGGTCGGTTTATTGGAAATAACTCTGGTAAAACTGAAAGCAAGAGCTCTTCGACGAGCACTTATTTGCTAAGCCAGGTTAATCCAATCATGAGAGTTACTGCGTTCTCTGCAGCGAGTGGATTGGTAGCCGGAGTTGAATCGGAGGGCGTTGTTATTAAATCTTTATCTGGCCCTGAGACCGAGCTAAGACTCTCTCGTTTGGGAACGCGAATCACCACCTTAGAATTTTCACCAACTGGCGACTCCATTTTGATTGGTGGAGCTGACAGCATGGTTTATCTCTGGATGTTCAAGGATGAGCAGTTGAAATTAGAAAAGAGTCGGCCAGAGTGGTATTTGCAGCGATATCCAGGATTAGGCTCTGCGGTTACTGCTCTCAAATTCCATCCAAACGGAAACTTTTTTATGGCGGCCGATATGCGGGGCACCGTGTCAGCCTGGCAGCGGTATGGGTTGGATGAGATGAGGGGGCGATATGATAAAAATATTTCAGGTAAGAAATTCTTAACTAGTATCACTGCGCGCTCGGCAGTCAGGCCGGGAGGAGGCGATTCAATCGATAAAATGCAGCTCGATCCTACTGCGCGGTTTATGGCTCTAGCGCTTCAGGATGGTCGTATAGAGATTTGGAGACTAAAGGGGACTGCCTTACAAAGTGAGGTAAAGGCTCATGATGGGGAGATCTACTCATTAGAGTTTCTTGCGGAGGACAAATTAATCAGTGTTGGCAAAGATGGTTACGTCAGAAGCTGGAAGTTGAGCGATATGGAAGAGATCCATGTTTTAGGCAAGGACTCTATTCTAGGGCCAGAGGGACAGCAGGTGAAGATAATTAAAAGGAAAGTGGATCCTATAAAAGAGGTATATTTGTCCAATCTTGTGACTGGCGCAGTCGTGCCAGGTAAGGGATATTTTGCAGGTGATAGATCTGGTCGAATTGTTTCTGTATCACTTGAGGGAAATTAAACCTAATGCGTATTCAGTCGGCTCAAATTAAAATCTTATCATTCTTTGTGAGTGTGGTTGTTATAGATCAGCTCACTAAATATCTTGCCGAGAGAGAGATTCAAGTTGGTGAGACGATAGAGATCGTTCCCGGATTATTTAATTTAATCCTAACCTATAATCCCGGAGCTGCTTTTGGATTGATGGCTAATTTGCCGGATCATCTGCGACCAATAGCTTTAGCTTTAACAACTGCCATAGCTTTAGGTGCTGTGTTTTTCTTTTTCTTCAAAGAGTATCGGGATGATTTTACCGCAAAAATTTTCTTAGCCGGTATTTTGGGCGGAGCCGTTGGTAATATTATTGACAGGGTCCGTTATGGTAAGGTCGTTGATTTCTTAGATTTCTATATCGGAACCAATCATTGGCCTGCATTCAATATCGCAGATTCTGTTATCTGCTTAGGAGTGATTGGGTTAATTTTTAGGAAGCCTACTCGAAAAGCGTAGAGCGCAAACACGTATCTTGCCTGGTTTCAGTCTTTGTAACATCATCACTAATATACCGTGACTTCACATCATAGAGAGTATTTATGAAGTTGTTATCAATACTAGTCTCCGTACTTATTATCAGTGGTTGCTCCTTTAAGGTTAAAGGGGAGGATCACATCATCTCTGAGCAGAATAAGTTAATGGCCATTCAAGAAAAGGAATCTGTCCAACAAAAGAAAGAGGCCGAGGATTTAGAGCGTCAACGATATTATGATGAGAAGTTCAAGAAGTATGAGAATTAATAAATTTTTAGTTGTTACTACGTTAGCATCCTTGGTCGCAGTAGGTTGTACTAAGCCGGGCGAGACAACTGCTATTGGAGCCACGACTGGTGGTGTTATCGGAGCAGGGGTAGGTGCGGTCGTTGGGGGTCAATCTGGAGATCCTTTTGCCGGAGCTGCTATTGGAGCTGCTGCTGGTGCTCTTGCTGGAGGAGCAGTTGGCAATGCTTTAGAGGCGCACGAAGAAGTCATGCAACGCCAAGATGAGGCGTTAGAGCGTCAGCAACGCATTATTTCGAGTCAAGAATCTGAAATTCGTGAGTTGCGTAGATTGGGTCAGGATACCATCACTTATAGGGCACCTGGTGAATCTGCATACAAACGGGGATACGAAGAGAGGGCGAGCTCTAAGATTGATTTAGTAATTCCGCCATCTCTAGCAAATAAAAAATTTAACACCCCACCTTCGCCTGGAGTTTGGACACAGAAAAATTTAGGCTCGCCAGCCATTGTTGTGCCATCCACAGTAAGGCCGAGTGCACCTGTGGTAAACAATACCAAGAGTGTTGTTTCGAGTAGTAAACCAGCTCCTGTAGCAAAGACCGAGGTTAAACCGATAGTTTCAACCAAAGTTGTTGAGCCCATAAAGCAAGTTGAACAGAAAGTTGAATCAAATGAAATTTCAGCAGTGGCTGCTGTTAATGCAGCTCCAGAGGTTTCTTTAGTGAGCGATGACTGTAAAAAAGCAGAGCAGGAGATATCTCAATCAGAGACTCAAGAAGACGCCTCTGATAAGTTGTTTCATTTAAGAAGAGCTTTAAGATTGTGTCCTGATAACAGTGGTTATCACAAAAAGCTGGGAGATCTCTATTTGTCTCTCAATAGAAAAGACGACGCCAAATATGAGTTTGGTGAGGCTGTAAGACTAGACCCAAATAGCACCGAGGCTAAGTCAAAATTAAACGAGTTAAATAAGTATTAATCGTTAATCAAAATACTTGCGGTCTTACCACTGACTCCATACACTTACAGATCAAAAGCTGACTGCTTTCTTTTATTCTGCACTAGGAGTCCCATGCGAATTATTTTGACATCATCATTTTTTACTATTCTTACTCTTTTGGCTGGGTGTTCTCAGCAGGGCGGGGTGACAACAACCGGCAAAGGCGCTCTAACAGGAGGGGCTTTGGGAGCCGGATTAGGAGCTATTATTGGTAGCCAGTCCGGAAATGCTGGAGCTGGTGTTGCGATAGGCACGGCGGCTGGATTGTTGGCTGGCGGAGCTATGGGTAGTGCAGTAGAGGGGCGGGATCGACAAATCGCAGCTCAAGAGAATCGTATTAACCAACAAGAGCAAGTTCTAGAGGAAAATAGAAGATTGATATCGGAGCTTAGAAATAGAGGTGCTGATGTTCGAAGCACAGATCGTGGAGTAGTTGTAAACCTCCCCGATGTTTTGTTTGAGTTTAATAAGGCCTCTCTTACTGAAGATGCACGCAGAACAACCAGAGATATTGCCGGCGTGATTAGGACTGTTCCTAATCGCCGAATCTTTGTTGAAGGCCACACTGATTCCGTAGGCACCTTGGTTTATAATCAAAAGTTGTCTGAATCGAGAGCTTGGTCAGCCGCT
>CAZWGK010000080.1:8423-10954 GCA_964633685.1 uncultured Bdellovibrionales bacterium
TTGTGAAAGGGTTCGGAGAGAGTGCTCCAATTGCATCGAATAATACTGAGGCGGGAAGACAAAGAAACAGAAGAGTTGAGGTCATTATCGGAAATTAACTAAGATAGACCCATAAAAATAAAGAAGGGCTCGGTTATTTTATAGTAACCGAGCCCTCTCTTTTTAAATTGATTATTCTCCTACAGCCTTGTCTTCATGCACTATAATCGGAGCGGTCTCTCCTTTAATCACCTCAGGGGTTATGACAACCTCTTTAATAGCGTTACTGCCAGGAATCTCGTACATAACATCGAGCATTGTCTCTTCTATAATTGCCCGCAGTCCTCTGGCTCCTGTTTTCTTAGCCAGAGCTTTTTGAGCTACAGCCTGAAGCGCCTCTGCTGTGAAAGTTAAGCTGGTATTTTCAAGGTTAATCAAGTGAGTGTATTGCTTGATAATGGCATTTTTTGGCTCAGTTAATATTGAAACCAGAGATGCTTCATCGAGTTCTTCAAGCGATACTACCACTGGTAATCTTCCAATAAACTCTGGGATCATTCCGAATGATAGTAAGTCTTGTTGCTCAAGGTTTTTATTAATATTGACCTTCTCCGATTTGACTTTTGGAGCTTCTTCGCCAAATCCTAACTTATTTTTACCCATACGGCGTTGAACCATACGCTCTATACCCTCGAATGCTCCACCACAAATAAAGAGAATATTCTTCGTATCAATTGCTACTAACTCTTGTTGAGGATGTTTTCTGCCACCTTTAGGGGGAACGTGAGCAACGGTTCCTTCGATGATCTTCAATAGAGCCTGTTGTACGCCTTCGCCGGATACGTCACGGGTCACAGAAGGGCTATCACTTTTGCGAGCAATCTTGTCTATTTCATCTATATAAACAATTCCTCTTTGAGCACGCTCGATATCCCAATCAGCGGCTTGCAGAAGGTTGGAGATTATATTTTCAACATCTTCACCTACGTAACCAGCCTCAGTTAGGGTGGTTGCATCCGCTATCGTGAAAGGAACATCAAGAATCCTGGCCAGTGTTTGGGCCAAAAGAGTTTTTCCTGAACCAGTTGGTCCAAGCATTAAAATATTTGATTTTTGAAGTTCAATATCAGCTCGGCTGACTAAGTTGCTTTCAATTCTTTTGTAGTGATTGTGAACAGCAACCGACAAAACTTTTTTAGCTAGGTCTTGACCGATTACGTATTCATCAAGCGCCGATTTGATCTCTTTAGGAGTAGGAATTTCGGATTTGGCGATTGTGCCTTTAATGTGGTGAAGCTCCTCTGTAAGAATATCGTTACACAGATCGATACACTCATCGCAGATGTAAACACCGGGACCCGCGATTAGCTTTCTGACTTTATCTTGACCCTTTTCGCAGAAAGAACACACTAGAGAAGTATTTCGCAAACCTTTCGCCATATATAACCTCACACAACGCCTGCCGTAACTGGCATGGATTAAGAGAGTACAACCCTCATGTAAGGTAAGATGCTCGTAGGCGAGTTTTCGCTACGACCTTTCCTCGGGGGCGACCTCGGAAATCCACTAACCGCTTGTAATTATAATCGACATTAAGGCTAAGTAGCTTAATGTGAATATGAAATAAAATATCGGTAAATCGCTGATTTTGGTGGTAAGGTATCAGAATTAGGGACAATAGTAGGGGCATTAAATACTAAGGTTATGTTTGTCTCTATTTTGTAAAATTTACAAATCATATTATTGACAACTATTCGGGGCATAGATGAATCTTATATGAGTAAAATATATCCAAGAGGATTTTGAATGGAAGCCAATAGCTTAAATGGAATTTCAATATCAGCGATAGTTATTAGAGCCGATGGAGAAGGGTGTCGTGGTAAGGTAACTTCAATCAGTGAAGACCCTGTTGCTAAAGGTGATGAGAAGGGGATAACCGTCGGAGTGCATTGGGATAACGGCACTTTTTCATATTTCACCCCCGAAGCGCTTAAATTGGCAGTCAAGAAATAATCATAAAATTCAGTTCCTTATAAGATCGAGGTGGCGGTTTTACTATCGCCCCTCGATTTTTATTGAGTACCACCTCCTAGCATGGTACGCCTATTGAGTTTCCGAATCAGGGTTAAATAGCCCCTCATCATTAAAAATTAAATCAGGTAGTTGGCTTAAAAGATGGCTCCACTCTGATTCAATCTTCTTGGGTTGAATCGCTTGTGGAGTGTTCAATTTCCCTTTTTCTCAGAGGTTTTAAATGAAACCGTCCCTCAAAAAGAGGATTCGAGAGATTGTGTTGGTTTGGTCGTTCATAATTTTTGCTGCTTGGCTCCTCTCCTCTGCATGGAGCAGTGAGAATGCCGTTCCCAGCGAAAGTCAGAATACGACCGCTGATGGGCCAGTTACAGAGGAGCAGGTCTCCTCGGCTCAAGCTGGTCTAGAATCGATTCTCAAGACAGAGCGGGTTGAGGTGGTCTCGGTGAGTACTCGAGCGCCCCTTGTTCATCCAAGAGTTGCCTTCGAGAATTACGCCATAGATATGCGAAATACCCCGG
>CAZWGK010000081.1:0-10930 GCA_964633685.1 uncultured Bdellovibrionales bacterium
TCTCCAGAACTTATATTTTTTAGCCGGACCTGATAGTGAATCCCATTTGATAAAGGGCGGACAATTCCGAGCCAATCACCATCTCCATAAAGATTTGCAACGAAGGCTTGATTGAAATTCGATAATTTTCCGTGTGCCTTGAGGATCACGCTAGCATCTTCAGTGCTAAATAAATTAAGCGATGTGCGCCATCTCAAACCTAGCCCCTGTCGCTCGATTACCACCGGATCAATCACCCCGTTATTATCAAAATCAGCACCAGAAATAATTTTACCAGTGCTTGCCCCGAGCTCCTTCTCTCCGATTAAAGTACCTGTGCTATCTATGATTCTCCATAAATTATTTCCCTCCAAATTCTTGGCAACAACGCCCAGATGATCGATACCGGCCTCTACAAAAGAGCCAAAAATTGGAACGTCTAGCGTTGTACCAAAGCTCTGAGACACTGGGGTCAGAGATAAATCTGTGGTGTTAATAAAACCCCACTCAAGGGATGAATCATCTGTGTTAATTTCAGTAACTCCTAAATTATCTCCGAGGCTCAAATTGGGAACAGCCAAAAGAATTCCCAAAAAAAATAAATTTTTGCATACATGCTTCATAGGTCCCACTCCTCTTCTTGCGGCAACTAATTAATTATGTTTGATAATTAGAGGCCTCATATCTTTTACTAGTGCTGTCTTATTGAGATGCAGCAATTTGTGGACCATTCTTTTATAGACTAGGCTATTTTTATGAAGACCTATAATCCATTAGGCAAGCAGAGCAGTTATTCTAACAATTACGATAAAACACTTTTATTCCCGATTAATCGTCAGGAGTATCGCAGCCATATCAGCGCTAAATTTGAATCAGGGCACGACAGTTGGACATGTTTTGAGTTCTCTTGGCTTAGTTCTACTGGGGTTCCAGAGATAGGAATTTTACAAATTGTCTTGCCAGCCTCATCAAAAAATATTGTTGAGTCTAAAAGTTTAAAATTGTACCTCGGAGGATTTTCCGGAGAGAGGTACTCTTCTGTGCAGGAGCTCAAACAAGTACTTAAAAGGGATCTCTCAGAAGCGATTCAATCTGACTCTGTAGCGATTAATTTATACCCACCGAGAGAGTGGCGACAGCTATGCCGAATATCGGAGCCCCCTGGAGAAAACATTGATACCTTAATAACGGAATGCACTACTTACGATTACTCTCCGAATATATTAAAAAATCGCAATTTAGCCCACAAAAATGAGGTTTTGGTGCATTCGAATTTATTTCGCTCACTCTGCCCAGTAACCAGTCAACCTGATTGGGCTACAGTTATAATAGAAGCCGAAGGCGGGGTCTGGGATTATCCATCTCTTGGGCAATATCTAGTTTCATTCAGGAATCATAACGGATTCCACGAACACTGCTGCGAAACTATCATGAATGATCTATTAGCTAACTGTAGACCTGAATTCCTAGCGGTAGAGTGTCGATTTACGAGACGAGGTGGCATTGACATTAACCCTATGCGCACCACTGACCCTCTTAAAAGATCTGCCTTACTAAAGCCCTACGATCCAAAGGTAGTTAATCTTAATAGGTTTGCTCGGCAATAGCCGCATTACACAATTACAGACTCACGATGCTCACCGAAGTGTCTTCGTAATGCATCTGAGATCTCACCTAATGTAGCTCTACATCTGGCAGCTTCTACTATCTTCGGCATCAAATTTCCGCCCGTTTTAGCTGCATTTTCGAGGTCAGATATCGCAGCTTGCCACTTTTTAGAATCACGTTCCGCTCGTAGTTTAGCCAACCGACTAACCTGAGCTTTCTCTCCAGACTCATCAATCTTCATGATCGGTATCGCAGGCTCATTTTCAGATTTGTAAATGTTTACTCCTACAACGAGCTCTTTCTCCTCCTCTACCTTCTTCTGGTACTCATATGCAGACCTTTGAATACACTCCTGAGGAAATCCCTCCTCAATAGCCCGAACCATGCCGCCCATAGCATCTATTTTTTCTATCAGCTCGTTTGCTTTGGACTCTATCGTGTTTGTTAAATGCTCTACTAAATAAGAGCCGCCAAGCGGATCTGCCACGTCTGCAACTCCTGATTCGCAGGCGATTACCTGTTGGGTTCTTAGAGCAATCAGGGCACTCTCTTCTGTTGGCAATCCTAGCGCTTCATCGTAGGAATTTGTATGCAGAGACTGAGTTCCTCCCATTACTGCGGCTAATGCTTGAAGAGTCGTTCTCATTACGTTATTTAAAGGTTGCTGTGCCGTGAGAGAGCTACCTGCTGTCTGAGTATGAAATCGCAACATCATCGATTTGGGATCTTTAGCCCCGAATCTCTCTTTCATGATTTTTGCCCACATTCTTCGGGCCGCTCTAAATTTGGCAACTTCCTCTAAAAATGTGTTGTGACAATTAAAAAAGAATGCGAGTCGCGGCGCAAATGTATCAACGGCCAATCCCCTTTTAACTGCAGCATCTACATAAGCGATACCATCTGCCAGCGTAAACGCAACCTCTTCAACGGCGGTACTCCCTGCCTCTCTTATGTGATACCCAGAGATACTAATTGTATTCCACTCAGGCACATCGGTAGCGCAAAACTCAAATATATCGGTGATAATTCTTAGGGCGTGTCCAGGCGGGTAAATGTAGGTCCCTCGGGCCATGTATTCTTTCAGGACGTCATTCTGAATCGTACCTTTTAATTCACTCCACGGAACCTTCCTCTCCTCTGCTAAAACCAAGAGAAATGATAGTAGAATCGAGGCTGTGGCATTGATGGTCATTGAGATAGAGACCTGGTCCAATGGAATACCATCGAAGAGAGTTCTCATATCTTCAACCGAGGAAATAGCAACTCCAACTTTCCCTACCTCTCCTCTAACTATTGGATGATCTGAATCTCTACCCATCTGGGTAGGCAGATCAAAGGCTACACTAAGTCCGGTTGTTCCCTGACTCAAAAGATATTTATATCGGGCATTGGCTTCAGCTGCAGTTCCGAATCCAGCATACTGACGCATCGTCCAGAGCCGGCCACGATACATCGATTTATGAATACCTCTGGTATAAGGATACCCGCCTGGCGCCTCTGAGCCTGCGGCAACATCAGTTCCTGAATAACACTCCTTTAAAGGGAGCCCTGAAATCGTTTCAAATGAGGTTTTGCGGTCTGCCATGAGTAATCTCTCGTTATTACGGCTTCACAATTGACACATTTTGCTACGAAAATATACACTCTACCCTCAAATCCGACTATATTTGATTACGGGCACATGGATAATATTTCTGCTCTTTACGAACGCGATAAATTAGCCGAACTCGGGGGCGGAACCGACCGCATTACCAAACAACACGAGTCTGGAAAGCTCACCGCCAGAGAAAGGATTGAGCAACTTTTAGATCCCGGCACATTTTGTGAGTTAGATAAATTCGTCATTCATCGCTCCTCTAATTTCGGTTTAGGTGAGAAGAGATTCTACGGCGACGGTGTAGTGACTGGTCATGGAAAAATTGATGGTCGAACCGTATTTGTGTTTGCCCAAGATTTTACAGTCTTTGGAGGCTCTCTCGCCACTTACCATGCAAAAAAAATAGTGAAGGTAATGGAACTGGCCGAGAGAAACGGCTGCCCAATCATAGGCTTGAACGATTCAGGTGGAGCTCGTATTCAAGAGGGCGTAGAAAGTCTCGGCGGGTACGCAGACATATTTCTAAGAAATACCTTATGCTCAGGGGTAATCCCTCAATTATCATTAATCATGGGACCGTGTGCCGGGGGCGCAGTTTACTCCCCTGCCATAACTGATTTCATCCTGATGGTCGATAAAACATCTCACATGTTCATTACTGGACCAGACGTTATTAAAACCGTTACCAAAGAGGATGTAGAGAAAGAAGTTTTAGGCGGTGCCATGACCCACAATTCAGTCTCGGGCGTTGCGCATCTAGTCTCACCAGACGACTCCGCCTGCCTTGCTAATGCGCGGGAGCTACTCAGGTTCCTACCTCAAAATAATATGGACCCTGCCCCACGAATTATCTCGAATGACTTGTCATCTCGTACAGATGAATCACTGAACTCAGTGGTCCCAGATAACTCCAACAGACCTTACGATATCCGAGAGATCATCTGGAGAATTGCTGATGAGGGTAATTTCTTTGAGGTTCAACCACATTACGCCAAAAATATCGTGATAGGCTTTGTCCGATTGGATGGATATTCAGTGGGAGTGGTTGCGAACCAACCAAAGGAGATGGCTGGATGCCTCGATATTAATGCTAGCGTAAAAGCAGCTAGATTTGTTAGATTCTGTGATGCTTTTAACATCCCTATTCTAACTCTAGTCGACGTGCCAGGATTCCTGCCTGGAGTAAATCAGGAACACGGAGGAATTATCAGACATGGAGCCAAACTCCTTTACGCCTATGCCGAGGCTACAGTTCCAAAGGTCACAATAATTACCCGTAAAGCATACGGCGGAGCTTACGACGTTATGAGCTCTAAACATCTAAGAGCAGATGTCAATTTTGCCTACCCTAGCGCAGAAGTGGCAGTTATGGGCCCTGAGGGCGCTGTGAATATCATTTTCAGAAAAGAGTTGGCGGAAGCAGAGGCAAAAGGCAAGTTAGCAGAGAAGAGAGCTGAACTAGCGGAGCTTGGCTTCATTGATGCCGTTATTGAACCTAAACTAACTCGGCCTAAAGTTATTGAGAGTTTTGAGATGTTAAGAGGTAAACGTCAAGTAAATCCAAGGAAGAAACATGGAAACATCCCGCTTTAAAGAGCTAGTTTTTTTAGGATTTGGAATAGCCCTAGGCTTAGTGCTATCTGGCTGTTCAACTTCGACCTGCTCCTCCTGCAAGGAGTGCTGCAAAAACAAGAAACAAGCAATGTGCCTGGCTCAGAACACCTCAGAAACAAAGGAGATTACCTCCTTCAAAGAGTGCATTGAGGCTGGCTACCCTATGCTCAAAAGCTACCCAGGCAAGTGCATCACTGACTCTGGTAAGGTTTTTATAGATAATACCGCCGAGCCAGTTGAGCCGCCTCCTGGTATCTTTGGAAATAAAAATAAGTTATGTAAGGATACATGCGGAGACGGAACATGTGCCGAAATGGTATGCATGGCCGAAGATTGCCCATGTGCTGAAACCAAACTGAACTGCCCGCAAGATTGCAAATAATTGGAGCGTACGATGGGAATCATCAAACACGGACGAAATACGGAATTAAAAGTTGTTTCTTTTGAAGCCGTGGACTCGGGCTCGGATGAAATACCCTTCGTTCCCGCAACGGACCTAGTGCCTAGCCCGAAGAGATTGAGTGATTCCGAGGCCTCTGCCATAGGCCTGGCTTTATATTTGATGACCCCCGATGAGAACCTCTCTGAAACCCCCTGGGCCTTATCAGCGAGAGATTCGGGGCTTAGGCGTTAGCGCTGCCTCCTTCATTTACTAGCTGATCTCTCAGATTTCCCACATCAATTAAATTGACTTAGGTTGGATTATATTTACAATGTATACTTCAGCAGCAACCTAATTTGGCTTGGTGTTGTTTTAACATCATTAGAGGGTAGAAGTTAAATTTCATCATCACATTAATTTGTTCAAGGGACAGATTACGGTGATGATGGTGGATACCTGTGTTTTCTGGCTGAGTAGCCAGAAAGGTTTTAACCCCACCACTCATTACCATCAGATGAAATACTCACAGATTATCAATAAGACCTGCGTAAAAGTGGGTCTTATAGGAGATAAAATCCGATTCAACATCGGAGATTCGCTCCTACAGACTCTCAGCATGGCTGACCTCATTAGCCTTGCAGTCCGATTCCTCTCGGAGCCCGATGTGACCAGACTGTGCCCAAATGGGCCGCATCAAACTCTCCTAAAAGGAAGACGCCCTCACCAGCCCTCACCTGAGGACTTGGCTGAGATCGAAAAGACCGGTGTTCCTACTCTCTTCTTCCGTGGAGGCGAAATCTCCTTCGGTGAGGGGAAGAACAAGATTCTGATCGACTACAATACTGCCACCGAAGGCATGACATTCCTTAATCCAGAGAATCTGGATTTTCGGACATTCATCTCATTCTGTGGCTCACTGCTCAGAGACCTAGTCACCATAAAGTTCGATCGACGGTACTTCATTCCGCCGGCCAAACCTGAGGTGACAAGCCCCGCTGCAGGCAAACCTGCCTCAGACCACGGCGTGCTTCTCGGTTACCTGATGGCAACCGAAGCGCTACTGATGCATCCCCAGCAGGATGCAAAGAATGCATCTTCGGACATCCTGGAGATACTGCGCAGCACTGTAGGCATAGTCATCAAACGGCTGTCTGAGACAACTGTTCCAGTCGAGGTAAGGGTAACACCCTCTTCGATTGAGGAAGTTCCCGCTGAGATTCTGGAACAGATCAAGTCCCAAGTCCTCCGTGATTCTATCGAAGAGATTCGCCTTCAGGGGCGCAACCTTCTCAACGAAGACGTCAGAAAGCAACGGGAAAGCCTTGTCACCGACCGGACGAGCCTAGATGCGATGTTTGAAGATGTCGCACAGCGAGATGGAGAAGGCACTGCTCCAGCTCAAGAGACTGCAAATGAGTGCCTTCGACTAGAGGCTCTCAAGTCCAGTCTTGAAGCAAGAGAGGAAGGTGTTACTCGTGCAGAACTCCTTCTCGAACAGCAAGCGTTTGGCCAGGCTCAAGAAGCGATGGAAGCCGCCAGGGGTCGCACCGCGACTCGCAAGCAGCTTAAGGAACTTCAACACTACCGAGTTTGTGCAGGGCGCGTAGGCCGACGAGATACGGATCTGCCCTCACAAATGACGGATTTACACCGCAGCAAAAAGGCTGGCCAACACGGTCGCCGCGGCAAACTCTGAGAGTCGATGATGGTGGAACCAAGTTTTCAACCATTCCAAGGTTTTAAAACTCCACCATCATCGCCCTTTTAGAAACTAAGAACTCCCAATCAATATTCCGGCAATAAACACTAGTACTCCGCCCACTACTACTTGAAAGGTGGCTCTGAGCAAAGGTGTATCCATGTACTTGTGACGTATCCAGGCAATTATTAAAAGCTCGATTACAGTAATAACAACTGCTGCGACTGTGGCTACGTAAAAATCACCAAAAAGATAAGGAAGCGTGTGTCCTAGACCCCCAACGGTTGTCATTACTCCGCACACCCATCCCCTAATCCAGGGATGTCCCCGGCCAGTCAATTCTCCATCATCAGAGAGAGCCTCGGTAAAGCCCATGCTGATTCCTGAGCCTATTGAGGCTGCTAATCCAACAAGAAAGGTCTCGTGACTGTGATGAGTGGCGAAAGCCGCTGCGAAAACAGGAGCTAGCGTTGACACAGACCCATCCATTAGGCCAGCTAATCCTGGCTGCACATACTGAAGCACAAATACCCGCCTACGAGTCTCATCTTCACTTTTCTTTGCCTCAGGAGTGAGAGCCTTTAGCCCTAGATGCTCGGCACTAGAAATATGGACCCCCTCATCGGCAGCCAGCTCTGATAGCAAGAGTTTTACCGACGCATCAGTAGAGGTACGAGCAGCATTCTCGTAAAACCTTTTAGTTTCAAGCTCCATCAGCGAAACGTAAGATCTAACGGCCTCTATTCCCAGAGGCTTTAAGGTCCACAAAGGTTTTCGACGAACAAACCCTCTGATGTCATCCCTGCGAATTAGCGGAATATGATCTCCAAACTTACTTCTAAATAGCTCAAGAAGTTTTCGGTGGTGCTCCCTCTCCTCTTCCTGCATGCCCTTGAATACTTCAACGCTCGCCGGGTATAGTTCCTTCAATCCATCAGCAAATTCTCCAAGGATTCGACAATCTTCCTCTTCCAGGGCAATAGCTAAAGCAAGAATTTCTTTCTCAGATAGATCTTTTACAGATCTTTGAGTAAGCCCTCTCATAAAATCAATCATAAAGTCTCCATGTAAGCCCAGATAGAATTAGCAACTTTTTCTAAACTTGCACCACTACATTTGTCACTAGTGTCATCAATTGAGTGAAAATATGGGTACTCAAAATCAATTAACAGAAATGTCGGGATTCCGACCCTATTTAAGGCATCATGATCATCTCTTATTAACGGACCATCCTTATCTGATTTAAATGAATCAGGATATCTACTCTCTGCTATTTTCCAAAATTCAGTTACTGGGGTATTTGCATAACTAAGAGAAGATGGCTCCTTCCTAATCACAAGATCTTTGTCACACACCATATCAAGTACCATCCCTAATTTCGGCAGAGACTGAGGATAAACTTCTCGAATATGATCAGCAAAATAATTAGATCCGAGAGGGGACCAATTCATTAAGGTCATTACCTTCAGTTCTTCCCCCTCCTCGCCATCAAAAAACACGATATCAACTCCAACCTTGATACTTGAGCCGGAATTATAAAGCAGTCTTGCAATTTCTAACAAAACTGCGACACCAGACGCTCCATCATTAGCTCCAGGCACTGGCTCGCCTAATCCTGCCTTCCCCCTATCAGCGTACTTTCGGGTATCATAATGAGTCCCTAAAATAATCCTTTCAGATGCATCAAGATTAAAACGACCGATAATATTCTTTGGTTTATAAAGCTGACCATCTCGCCCCACATGATCCCAGCTCTGTATATCTGTCTTAAAACCTAATGCTGACAACTCAGCCAAGATGAATTTTTGATATCCCTCTCGAGTTTTTGAAGACAAGTTTCTAGGACCATAACTTAATTGCTGTTCAATCAAAGCCATCATCTCGGCGCCATTCGGTTGACTACTACTCTTCATTCTCCGCTCTAAAACTTTTAGAGTTAGGTGCTCCACGGGGGCGTAGTTATCATCTAATATCAACTCTGCATCGACATCAAAGCGGTCAAGAGATATCTCTTGCTTGTGCAAACCACGGATTAAAGAATCTTCGTGTTTTAAAATAGAATCAGCATTTAGGTTAACGGGCTGCTCGCTATTATACCCCACAAACATGACATTTTGGGCAGAACTTTTACCCGGTGACTCAACAGCGAAAAACTGAGAATTTGGGAAGACAGATTTAAAAGTTCTAATCTCTGAGAGGAGTAGTGATGGTTTCTGCCTAGAAATATCTCCAATTAAATTGCCAACAAAAACCCCATTCTGCGACAACCTTGCTTTGGCAACTTCAAAAAACTCTTTCGTAATAAAATGAGATGGGATTGAGAAGAATGAATAATATACATCACTAAAGATAAGATCGTATTTTTTGGTAGAGTCTCGCAGAAACCGCCGCCCATCATCAAAAGAGTTTGTGATTCGGTTGGAATCAGGAAGCTTAAAGTACTTTTTAGAAAGCTCAAACAAGGACGGCTCTATCTCTGATACATCCACGTGAACAGTTGGCGATTCTAAAATTAATGCCCTGGGAACAGAGTAAGCCCCGCCGCCAATCACTAGCGCCTCTTTTATCTCAGTATTAAAAAGCTTATAAAGCCGATAGTACTTTGTGTACTGAGCAACTAAATCATCTCCATCCAAATACATAGCCCCAGAGATACTATGGTCCTGCTTAAATATCCGTACGGGTCGCCCATTCATCCCTGAATCATAAACTATTATCTTTTCATATATTCCGTCGCGCTCGAATAATGAGCTGCTAGATTGCTTGACCAATAAGGTCAAAACAGTGCCTAACCCTAATAAAGCCAGAAGAACAAAATTAATTATGATTTTTTTTTTAATGCCCATTCTGAGCAGCGGAATTATTCCTAACAAGAGCAGAGTAATAGCCACCCCTATCATGATCCTATCTAGACCAAATGAGGGAATAAAATAAAAACCAGTTAGAAGACTCCCTGCGATACTACCCAAAGTTGACCAAAAGAAAATCTCGCCGGTCAAACTACCTATTCCAACATTCGGAAATCGCTTCTCTTGCAATTTTATGCCAAAGGGCGAAAGAGTTCCTAAAATCAGGCCTGGAACAAAGAATAAGATAATCGAGAATACGACAGGACCGCTTCGCATCGAGAAAGAATATCCCACTGAGGGTAGTAAAGTTAGAGTCAGCCCGTGTAATACAAAAACACTCAGTCCACTACTGGCAATTATCCCGTAAAAAAGACCTTCAGAGGGTTTTCTATCGGCCCATCTACCGCCAAAATAGTAGCCAAAACTTAGAGCAGCAAGAACAATGCCCAAGACGCTTGAATATGTAAAAATGGTATTACCGTAATAGGGCGACAGAATACGAGTAGCAACGACCTCTATTACCAATACACATGCACCCGTTAAAGCAACGACAAAAGGGATAACTAAACGCTTAAAATCAATCACATCGCCCCCACTCTCGATAATTCGATATCATCAAACCTTACTTCACTTCCCACTTTGATACCTTTTTTTTGTGCAGTACCAGCCACGAGTTCAATAACGTACTTACTTGGTTCACCTACAGTTCGGGATGCCTCATTTAGAATAGGTACGTTCTCCAAAATCCCTACGATCTTTTTATCACCACTGACAAAAATCATATCGAGAGCGATGAATGTATTCTTCATATAAAAGGAGTGGTTAGACTCCTCCTCGTATACAAAGATCATTCCGTACTCTGGGTCTAACTCCTTCCGAAACATTAATCCTTTAGACCTCTCTACTTCAGTATCGGCGACCTCCAGATAAAAATCAGAGAAACCATTTTGGCTCTGGATAGCAACTGAAAGGAGCTTTGCATGCTTAGCACTATCTAAAAAAAACCATAGCCCAAGCAAAATCCCCCCGATAACCAACCCAAAAATGGTTAAGTGTCGTGGCAATTTCCTAGCAGAGTGCTTACTAGACAATTCTCTTATCCTTTAGCTTTCTTGACCTCGTCGACCAATCTAGGAACAGCCTCATAAAGATCTGCCACTAAACCGTAATCGGCGACCTCGAATATTGGGGCTTCGGGGTCT
>CAZWGK010000082.1:0-857 GCA_964633685.1 uncultured Bdellovibrionales bacterium
AACCTGATACTGCGAGTATAGAGGAGCTATTTAAAAGAGCTTTAGCTGGTCGAGCAACTTTCTTTGTGGTCGTCTCTTCATCAGGGGTGATTACGGGAGTGGTTTCGGTAGCTGAGTTAATAGACTTCTGTCTGCGCGAGAGAGATCTTTTAGAATTGAGTGCCGATATTAAAGTGGAATCTCACTGAGGATTCTCCCTCTCTTTCATCGAGAGGGAATCCTGCATAGAGACTGATAGCGCCGAGAGGGGTAAGCACTCTGGTGCCGACCCCGGCGCTTTCTCTTATGTCCTCAAGCGATAGTCCTTCTGATTCCAGAAAAGTGGTACCAGCATCAAAGAATGACGCTAGTTGAAGATACTCATTTAAGTTGTATTGAAGCTCGATGTTGGCATAACCGAGAATATCTCCACCAATTGGGGATCCTTCGCTACCCTTTGGTCCTACAGAATTTTCTCTAAATCCACGAATAGTGTTGTGGCCTCCCACAAAAAATCTCTGGCTTATCGGAATCTCCTCAGTGTCGCCAAAAGGGAACATGGCACCGAGTCGCAAATTATTAGTGAGAAGAAGGGTTTTCTCTTTATTAAGAGGTAGATAATTAGCCCCTTTAAATCCTATACCGAGATAGTCAGCATCGGAGCCGATTATTTTGTCAGATAACGAAATTTCTCCGCCTAGCAAGAAGCCCTTGGTTGGCAAGAGAGCGCTATCTCGTTTGTCCATAGTTATCGAGGATGAAACGATGCTTAGGATATTCTCCCCATTATCAAGATCGCTGAGTACTGCATCCGGTTGAACTTTTGTTAGGTCTTCTCTCATTAAGGTATGACCCACAGTGCCCTTAGTATGCGAGAA
>CAZWGK010000082.1:867-10919 GCA_964633685.1 uncultured Bdellovibrionales bacterium
ATAGAAGTGAAAGCCTATCTAGATCGTAGGGCAGAATGCCATTCTCTAATTTTTGATACCTCGCATCTTCGGTTAATCTCCATGAGTGGCGACCAATGAATGGATCAATGTACCGTAAGCTAATCGTTCCTCGTGTAATATTTGGTAACTGACTATTGTGGTAGGTATCGACTCTGAGACCCAGGCTCCTACCGTCGGCGAAAACCTCTCGATCTACATATTCCGAAAATAGGTGAGGACCATATGCTGAGTTATATCCTGCACCGACGTCTAACTGTCTTAGATTTCTCTCCTCCACTGTTATTATTAGATCCTCAATCTCGGAATCAACAGAGCCGTCGGCTGGTCCGATATCAGCTCGCGAAAACAAACCTAAAGAGAGTATTCTTCTTTTAGCGGAGTCAAGTTTGCTCTCAAGCCAGACGTCACCCGTGCGGAGTCTCAACTGTCGAGTAATAATACGAGTTGAAATTCGATCGTGTCCGACAATATTTATATTGCCAATCTTTGTCCGGAAGCCAGGCTCTACGTATATCTCGAGGCCGTTGTTGATTGCCGTGTATATTGACGGCCGTTTGTAGCCATCTTCCTGTAGGTTGTTCGTGAGGTCATCAATTATCTTGTTTACTTTATTTATAGAGAGTGAGGATTTTATATTTGGAGCTTTTTTGAATTTATCTGGAAGCCCGATAATTTTTACCTTTTCAAATACTGAAAGAGTATTAGGCGTGACCTCATATAAGATATCTATAGAGTTGTTAGCTGCGCTTACAACTAAGCCAGCTACCTCCGCATTAGCATATCCATCTTCTTTTAACTTCTGGGTCATTAAATCGGCGAAATAATCGACCTCTTCTTGGACTGCAAATTTAGGTGTGGCGTAACGCGCTTTTAATTCAGGCTCGATTTTTCCTATATAGTTAGCAAATTTATTTAAAGAATAAGGACTCGCATCAGATAACTTAACAGAGTTGATTCGCGTTAGCTCACCTTCACTGATACTAAAACGATGAGTACGCTTTCCGCTTTCATCTGGAGGTAGAGCCTCGTAACTTATCGCTACATAAAGATACCCAGCCTCTCTATACATACGCTCGATATTCTCAGAGAGAATAAGAGCTGTATTTTCGCCGAAAGGTTGTGTGCGATTCAGTAAATTAATCGTCTTTAAGAACTCTCCAGATTTGAATCTCTTGTTGCCTTCAAAGAGAAAAGCCGATTGCTGCCCAAGTTTCGATTTAATATCGAGCGTTGCTTTATCGCCAGCGTCGTTCAAGATATATTTTAGCTTTACACTCCCTGATATATATCCCGCAGTTCGGATGACTCGAGTGAGATCTTTTTTAAGCTCTGATAAGGTCTCCTTGGAGGCAATCTCTCCGAGCTTTGGATACTTCACTTTATCGTTAAATAAGTCTAAAGAATCGCCTTCTTGGCTGATGGATTCAATCGTAGCCTGCGCCCCCTCAGATATTGAGGCAGTTAGTGTTCTACAGAATTTATTATCGGTTTCGCATGAAATAGAGACCGTATTCGATAGATACCCTTCGTTTTTATATAGATTAGAGATTGATGATTCGATGGTTTTAAAGCTATCAGAGTTGATTCTCAGATTAGGTGTGAGCCTGGCGCTATCCAGAATCCTATTGCGACTAATTACTGAGTTGCCGATCACATTTATTTTTAGGAAGTCACGTTCAGCTTTGAGCACTGAGTATCTAAGATCTGCAACGTAAGCTGCTGACTCCTCTAGCGGCAAGTTTTCAAGTCCAGTTACAAAAGACACTGAGGGAGATAGTTGCAGCGCTCCATAAATACTCGACTGCGAGGTGCTGGTAGAGAATGAATTTTTCCCGATAATTTTTATTCTTGGAGCTATTGATTTTTCAGCCACTAGAATTGGCTCAACAGTTCCAGTGCGCTCATTATACCCGGGCTCGATCCCGAGATTGTCGATATCAGTTAGTCTTTTTAAGAAGTTTATGAAATTATTCTTGGCAGACCCATCTTCATTTTTGCCTGCCACGACATCAATAATAGAACCAGAAACGCTTAATCCGCCTTTAGTAAGGATTCTAGTTAACTCTTGAGCAGAGAGGCCAGCATCGGATGAGAATTTAACCCTAGGTGCAGATAGTGGGCCCTTTACGTCTAAGATAACCAGTACTGAGTCGCCAGCTTGTGATGCCACCTGAGTCTCGGCCGTAATATCAACAAACGGCTCAACTGTAGGGTATCGTAGCGCCAATTTACCTGAGGTAATTCCAAATCGCTTAGTGTTTAGTCCGAACCATCCGTTAAGAGTTTTAATCTCGCCATTCACAAGTGGTTGGCTAACGGTGCCGCCAACATTAACGGTGCCTTCCATTTCAAGTTCAGCCCAATTGGTCTTTAAGAATAGACTCTGCGGGGCTGCTACGTTCATGTTCAGTTTTAGATTCCCAAGGTCCGAGGTTTTTGTAGGTACACCAGGCTTTACTGATGATGTTACAAGCCCTCTAATTAGAGACCTTAGTGTCACAGTTCTTTCTACCTCTCCTCGATCAATTAAGATATTTCCACCCAAGGCTAAGGTGTTTGTTTCATCGGCTTCTAGCGAGAGGTTACCCGACAGCCAAACGTTTCCCCCCTCTACTGGTTTTAGATAGATGTCGGTTAAGTAAGCAGAAATAACAGTATCTTTTTTATTATCGAGGTTAACAGCACCTGATATCTGAATTGTGCCATCGTTAGCACTACCACGTAATTCCTCGATCGAGATTGCTCGTCCGCCTAAAATAATTACGCCTGCAATGTCATCTACGGTGATGTCTGCGGTCTGAGTTGAGATAACCCCATTCTTGATCTCTGCGCGCCCTGAAAATTCAGGTGACTCTGCTGACCCACGGAGTGCAAGTTTTAATTTAATATCGCCTTTAAGGTCATCTAGAGCAGGGGCCAGTGCCGCGAAGGTATGCAGATTAAATTCGCCATCAGCATCCAAATTAAAACCAGTCGTAGGAGCCACCGTTCCACCCACATTTAAAGCACCCGATATTCCCTCAAATCTGAGCTGTCCAAGATTTATTCCACCGTTGGTTATTTTTAAAGCTTGAGGGTTTTTTAAGCTCAGCGTGTAAGGTTCGCACCCCAAGATAAAAGAATTGATGTCCGCGGTACCATCAATTTTACCAGAGATTAAAGTTAATCCTAGGTTGCCGGATATTTTCGCACACTGTGCTTTGCTATCGAACTCCTGTGGAGAGAATTCAGAAAGCTTAATTTTTATATCAGTGCGATTAGTTTCTAAATTGGAATTAATTTCGCCGGAGATATCTCCGCGGGAGGAATCTAATTGTAGAGCGGCTTTACCATTCTGTAGTTGAGCCTTTACCGATACCAGGCTCTTGCTTGTGGCTAAGACTTTAACATCTGCTAAGCCATCAAATTTTAGTTTATCCAAAGTTAGAGGGCCCGATAATTGACCATTTACAGACAGGCTTAAAGGGGCAGGAATAGGAGTCCCTATCAAGTTTCTTCTGTAGAGAGTGGCATCTTTGGCATAAATAATTCCATCAGATATTTTTCGAACCCCCTCGATTGGAGCTGAGATATTACTCTTTAGTTGAATTTCTGATTTAGCGTCCGCTAGGTCAATCTTCACGGTATCGTTGTAGTAGACTATTTCCCCATTTATGCCCGCCAAGTAAGTATTAAGAGCACCAAGAAGATTTGAGCTGAGAGCAACTTTGAGAGAGGGAGATTTTAAGTCACCACTCAATGTCACCTGCGATTTTACGCCATATGCTGAAACACCAGAACCAGAGATAGAATCGATGGCTAAGTTTAAAGATCCTGACAATCCTTGGGACGATATTTTGATAGGGTCGGCCGTCTCTAGTTGTACATTGTCGCCAACACCTTCGGGAGAGGCGAGGATTTTGTATCCATCACCATCGCTTTGAAACTTAATTGAGGCTCTTAGATCATTAAATGTTAGATCTGTTCCAGATAATACAATCTTTGGCGCAGCAGAGCGTAAGTTGCCATGACCTAGAACTGAATCCGGAGTGCCTGATAATTTTACTTCAGCATCGAACTTTGGGTTTTCATCGAATGGTAGACCCAGAAGCTCAGAGGCGAGAGATGCTTTAAAATCCCCACCAATGTCTCGCTGACCTAGACGGCTGAGCTCTAATTTTCCCATTAATGAGCTCAGGGCGCTCTCTAGGGAGATGTCGTTAAAGGCAAATTTTTCATCTAGTAAATTGATGCTTGTCGATATTTTAGAGATAACACGTTCAGGTTTATCTATGGCTCTAAATATTAATTTGTTAATTTTAGGTTTTAAGTTGAAATCATCATCCGGGGTTCTGTTAAGGTCTAGGGAGATGCCGCGACCGAGCACTTTAGAGTCGCCAATTATATCCGAAAAGGACCCTCGCCTTAGCTCCAGATTGTAGAGCCTTAATTTCCAGCGACCTGGGTAATCCTCTTCGGGGGGGAGTGGCGCAACTAGGAAGTCAATAAATTTAAAAGTTGGGCTTTCAGCTGTTGCTCCAATCGAGTACCCCTTGGTCAGCTTTAAACTTTTGAGCATGACCTCATTTTCAGAGATGTTATCTAACCCGAACTTTGCCTCTAAATCTTTAAATCCGAACATGGCTCGGCCATCGCATACTATTCTTGGATTAACAGCTCGAGCTTTGAGAGTGCTTAGTCTGATAGTAATTCGGTCATATCCAAATGAGCAGCCAGCGCCTCGACGAGCCATGTCGTCTAACATTTCAACTAGCTCTTTGATAGCTTTGACGCCGATAATGCCGACGCCGATCAACGCGCCCAGGATTAATGAGGAGAGTGCGAGGGTAAGATTACGCTTCTTCAAGCAAATGGCTAGCTGCTATGCTTCCAGGCATGATACGAGCTTCGCACCAAAGGACCTGATTCTATATAGCGAAAGCCTTTCTCCAGACCGATTAAACGATATTCTTCAAACTGCTCCGGGGTGACAAATTCTTTCACGGGCATCTGTTTTTCAGATGGTCTTAGGTATTGACCAATCGTCATGATATCGACGTTGTGGTGACGTAGATCGTCCATCAGAGCGATTACCTCCTCTCTGGTTTCTCCAAGTCCAACCATAATGCCGGATTTAGTCAGCGAGGAGGGTGATAGTTTTTTTGCCTCACTTAAGATCATAAGCGATCTGATGTAGCCAGAATATGGCCGTACTTTTTTGTATAGCCTTGGCACTGTCTCGACATTGTGATTGAGAACGTCAACGCGAGATTCCATAATGGTTTTTAATCTGTCGTTGTCACCAGCCATGTCGCCAATTAAGATTTCTACTCTACAATCAGGGGCATGGCGATGAATCATCTCTACTGTCTTAGCGAAATGGGCGGCACCGAAATCAGGTAGATCGTCTCGGTCTACAGAGGTGATTACGATATGTTTTAGTCCTAATCCCTCTACAGCAATTCCAATTCGGTAAGGCTCGAGTGGATCTAGTGGTTGTAAAGTTTCAGCAGTTCCTTTCTTCACAGAGCAGAAATTGCATCTTCTTGTGCAGAGGTCTCCCATGATCATGAAGGTAGCTGTGTGGTGTGTCCAGCACTCCCCGATATTCGGGCATCGTGCCTCTTCGCATACAGTGTGCAGCTTTAGTTTTTTTACGAGTGCTTGGGTTTCAAGAAACTCGGGCGAGCCAGGAGCCTTCACCTTAAGCCAAGACGGCTTCGGAATTCTTACCTCCCGTTTGCGCGAGAGGTTAACTAGATCCGGATTCTGGTTCTCCATGAGGATTCCCTTACATCATTAACAAAGCTGGTACTTCTAGGGCCTGCTTAAAGTGTTTTAGGAAGTTTCCTGCCATCACGCCGTCAATAACGCGGTGATCGACTGAAACTGTTGCCTTCATTGTTAGTCCTGGAACAACTGCTCCTTGGTAAACAACAGGCTCTTCTTTGATTGCGCTTACAGCCAAGACGCCACCTTGTCCTGGGTTGATAATCGCTGTGAACGAATCAACGTCAAACATTCCCATATTGCTAATGCTGAATGTTCCACCCGATAGATCTTGAGCAGTTGGTCGGCCTGCGCGGGCTCTTTCTACTGCGGCCTTAGCTTCAAATATTACATCCTTGAGTGACATCTTATCGGTGCTGTGGAGCACTGGGATAATCAATCCATCTTCAATCGCTGTGATGATTCCGATGTTGATATTTTCTGGGTCGTACTGCATGCCATCTTTCATCGCACGATTAACTCGTGGCTCTTTGCTGAGAGCATAGGCTGCTGCTTTTATAATAAGATGGTTGTAGCTAACTCCTTGGAAGCCTGGAGCCTCTTTTAGGGCCTCTCTTAGCTTCTTTGCTTCCATCATGTTTATACTAGCAGTCACGTAGAAATGAGGTTGTTGGGTAACGCTTTCCTGCATTCTTCTGGCGATAGTTTCGCGCATCTTTGAGAGCGGTGTTAAACGTCCACCCTGAATTGATGAGCTCTCTATTCTTGGAGCTACAGCAGCTGATGCGTGAGTAGTTAACGGAGCTGCCACATGTTGATGAGCTGGGGCCGACATCGTTGGCGTATTAGATTTCTCCACCAATGCAGCCTCGATATCTCTTCTGATAATTCGACCAGCAGGACCAGTGCCAGAAACAAGAGTTAGATCAACGTTTCTGTCTCTAGCAATCTTTCTCGCAAGAGGAGAGGCCTTAATTCGACCGGATGCATCTTGGCTTTTAGCGCTTGCGACCATTTGAGGCGTCATTATTTGTGGTGCTGATGGTTGAGTCCGAGCAGGGCTCGCCACAGGGGCAGGGGCGCTCTTAGTTTGAGCAGGAGCCGCAGCAGCAGATGTTGAATCTAATTTCTCTCCAGCTTGACCAATTATGGCGATGGCCTCTCCCACTTTGGCAGTAGATCCTTCAGGTGTTGCAATTTTTAACAGAACACCTGCCGAGAAAGCCTCGATCTCTAAATTTGCTTTGTCTGTTTCAACTTCAGCTAAGATATCGCCTCTGTTTACAGTCTCTCCTTCCTTCTTTCTCCAGGCCAGGATTTTACCAGAGCTCATGGTGTCACTGAGTTGGGGCATTTTGATTTCTGTTGCCATCTCTAATCTCTCTCTAAATAAGCTAAATAGCTGATAGTCTTAAAAAATAAACGTTCAAGGTGGTGCAGAATATCGCTAAACGGGGTTCCATAGCAACTTTTGAGGGGCTTCGTTTGCACCTCTAAGTGGCTGTATTTAGTGGGGTATTTTGATTAAGAACTGGATTTGCTTTACTATTAGAGCCGTTATGAAAGAGGGCGGACAAAATTCTCCTGTTTTATACGGCCCTCCGCCGAAGAGTCCGACCTCTGACCTTCAATTCTTAGAGGACATCCACTCTGATTTAGCCTCTATTATGGAGAACCCTACAAAGGATTCTCGACAGGCAGCCCAAGGTATTCTGAGAAAGATAATTGAACACGATGGTTGTTATGACTGCGAAGCAGGCAAGCCGGTGCCCTGTTCAATCAAAAATCTCTCTGATGCTTTATGCTTCTCTGAAAATACAATTAAACTTTGGTCTAAGGTCTTAGCCTCAGCCGGATTGAGTGATGATTTAAATCCCAAGCTGGTCATGACTGATATTCCGCAAAAAATCTCTATTCCTGATCTTCGTGAAATAATAAATTCCTACACCAAGAGAAAATACATAGCGCTCAATATTTTTAAAAACTCGGTATTTCCCAGAATTCCAGAGGGTTCAGCGAAGTTATTTTCGCCCTTAGTTGATTATGTTTTCTCTGAGCGAGATTCAACTCATATTGGTATTACCATCGGGGTAGCAGTGGTTGCTAAATCTGGATCTCCATTTGAATTAAAGGGGCGAATTCGATTAAGAGGCGGCTCAGACTTTGAGAAGAGGCAGCCTGTATCTACAATTTTTAAAACCATCTCCATTTTTAATTCAGCATTTGGAGAGGTGATTGATGATTCGCGAAGACTTGAGTTTTCGCTCCTGTCTCCGCCTGGTGAGCAGGGACCATTTGATCTTGAGCTAATCATTTTAGGCCCAGCAGGTGAAGTGGCTGAGCGACTGAGCTTGCCGCTGCCAACTGAGTTAAGGCCTGTGAATTTCGGATTAGTAAATGAGCTTAAAAAAAATGAGAGCAACCCGCCAGTAAAATCGGTAAAGAGTGAGCGAAAGGTTACGAAGGTCACTTTGCCATCACAGATTCTAGATCTTTCGCTCCGTTCTGAGGGGAAGAGTTTAATTTTAAACTATCAATTAAATTTACAAGGTGGCCAGTTGTACAATGCTGTGATTGAGATGCTAGATGAAGAGGGGCATCCAATACGTGTCAGCAACCTCCGTTCCCGACTCTTTTATTTCGACGACAAAAAATTTGAGCAGTTAGAACGGGGAGTTCTTACTTTTAAACGGACTCTTGATTTAACTAAAACAGCAGGTGTGAAATTAGAGGAAGATCTTGTTCTTCCCCGCCGTGCCTTTGGTTTTGGCTTTTGGAGCCGAGAGATTTTTATCAGTTATTTTTTGTTTGATTCCGGGCACAATAAAATCGATGAGGTTGAGCAGGGATTTCTTGTCTCGGTCAAGCCTAGTAGTCTTAGGTCTCTCCAAAATATCTGGTATTGGTTTCGTGGATTCAGCTTTGGTCTCTTCGAGAATTTTTTGAACAAAGGTGTCTCTGCTACAAGCCGGGCAACATCTGAACTCGGCAATAACAACAGTGGTCAATAAAAAGCACTTTGGGCATGGCGCCATGTAGTGCTTAAAGCTTGGTTTAAAAAGAAGTAATGCCAAGAAGGAACAAGCTATAAAGCTTAGTCCACTAGCAGTAGAGCCGCCTGTTTCGAAAATATAAATCATACCTACTACCGAAAAAACACGGGCAGTGATCATGGGTATGAGAGAAATTGCAAAGAGATCTCTATTCGCTTTTTCTATCAAGGCTATCGGATCGAGCGCCGTTGCTTTTATTTGTTTCAGGCGGTCTCTTATATCTTTGGTCGATTTGAAAATGCTAATCGTTATGACTGTCATCAAAAAGGCAATGCCGACGGAGCTCTGGATGTGTGCAATTTTTATGATTATTTCGCCGAGAGGTAATCCGATAAGCACAATACCAATTACCCAATAAAGCTTGGTTCCGGTCAACTTTTCAAATTTACTGTGAAGCTTTCTAAGGGCTAAAAATAATTTAGTAACATTTAAAAAGAGCATACCTGAGAGAACTCCCCCAATAATTAGGAGGATGCTCAGAGAGAAAGTATGAGAGTCAGCGGCAAATAGAGATTTGGTGAAATATTCACTAATCAGATACAGTGCAATAATATCGATGCCTAAACTGTATAATAAATAATGCCAGATGCGGTCGGCCTGACGTAGCGAGTCGAGACTCTTGAATTTGACTGTGCGAAAAGGTTGTAGGTGATTTGATTGAACTGGTTTGTTTGATTTCTTCTGTGATCTATTTTTAACAATCTCTATTGTCGATTTGCTCGCAACCTTTGATTCGTTTTTAGAGCCGCTCTCTTCAGACTGATTTTTTACGGAACCAGATCTGACAGAATTATTTTTTGAAATTGGGGATTCAGTTTTGAGCGACACAGTCTTAGATGGTTCAGTACTGAGTGATTTGTTTTGTAGAGTAGATGTCTCTCTGGCTCGCTTTGCGCGCTCCAAAAATAGAGAGAGAACCTTCTGAAAACCCAAAACCTTAGACATACAGCTGTTATGGATAATCGACCACATAATGTGGCTTACTGATGATGTGGCGTTATTATCGCTAAGGGCGCGAAAGTATTGATGTATATAGGTGGTTTTGAGAGCTGGCTCTGTAATTGGTGCCAGCGGTTAGTCGCACATAAATTCCGGCTCAGCCGAAACTACTTCGGCCGTAATTAGCCTCTAAAAGATAGTGAATGATTAAATAGTGAATAATGAACTTTGACCGAGTATGAGCTCCCCAAAGTGGCGCCACCTCCCAAGCTAACACTTTGTTTGAATTTGGTCGCATCGTGGATATACCAGCTGAGATCCAAATCCGTG
>CAZWGK010000083.1:0-8841 GCA_964633685.1 uncultured Bdellovibrionales bacterium
CGATCGTCTCAGAGCGAGAATTAAATCTTAAAGCGCAGGGCATTCTAAAAGGGCTCGAATATCTTGAATTTGGTGCTCGCAACATTGCGATGTCTGCCTCTGATGCCAAATGGCTAAGAGAGGCCAGTTACGCTCAGCGTCCTGATTCATATGAGGCAATTAATTTCGATGAGCTTTTTGAAGATTTACAAAAATATTTATCCTACAGACAAAGCAAAGGTGCCATTTATTTGACTGAATTCATTCCAATTAAAACTGACGCGCTTATTTATGTCGCGAATAGGGAATTACTCGAGGCCTGCTTGCGTGGAGTAGTGCGAGTGCTAAGTCGGGGGAGGTCTCTGGAACAATTAAAGCTTAGTCATACGGTTGATGAGACGTTCATAGGCGTAGCGTTTTCATTTACTGGTGGTAAGTTTAAATCGATCGAGGAAGTTTTTAAAGCAAGAAAGGATGAGGAAGTTTTGAAGTCTCTTCAAAACTTTATGTTTATCAGTGATGGGGAGGTTCGGTTTTCAGCGAATGTGGTTACTGATGAGCAAGCGGAGCTGATTCTTCGATTTCCCAAGAGAGTTCAGAAAGAAAGTCTAGTTGAGAACCTTAGTAGCTGGGCGTTGTTAGTGGACGATAAGCCTGAAATTGTGAATTTTTACAGTAGTGTTGCGGAAGCTTTAGCTCTGCCACATGGAATCGCGAACACCCTAGCCGAGGCGAGAGCCTTACTAAAATCCAGGGGAGAGCCAGGTATAGTTGTTACGGATATTCAGCTCGACCAAGAAAATGGTTTGGAACTCGTCAAAGAAATCAGAGAATCATATGGTGCTGCCGTACCAATAATTGTTGTTAGCGGTAATATTGAAGAAAATATTCGCACACAGGTTTTTGCGGCAGGCGCCTCACGCTATCTTACTAAGCCGGTTGGTCGTAAAAAACTATTTTTAGAAATTCAGGAGCTATTGCATGAATCATAAATCCGAAGCTTCAATTCCAGGCAGTATCGTAAGTTCCTCCGTATCTATTATTACCAAAGCTGTAGCGAAAGCATTTGAGGATAACAAAGATTATTTATTGAGCCGACTGCTTCAGATGCAAATTATTGAGAATGCGACCGAGCATGTCTCTTTGCCTGCGCAGGATGAATGGATAGTTATTGATTCGATGTCAAAATTGCGAGGAATCGTTGGGGGGCGATTCGATACGCTGAAAGCTAAGTGGCAGTCAGTGGGATTTCCTATGAAAGAGAAGAAAGGCGATCCATTGCCTCCATTTACAGTACACATCGAGGGTTGGGTTGAACTAGAGGCCTGGTTGCTTAAATCTGGCTTTGTTGCTCGGCTGAAGCCTAGCGATCCTCAGGTCCTGTTTGAAATTAGAAAGTCGTTATAAAAGCTTAGATGACAAGTATTTGAAATCACTTGTGTTACTCCCTGAATCACTCCTCGTTAAATGAGGTCTGACAGGAAACCAGCACAAATAAATTATCTATTAACATCTTATATTTACGACAGATTCTGCCGAAAAGATATCTAGGGGAGATGTGTATCTAAGAGGTTTCAAAGGGAGGCTTCTGGATTGCTTTAGCAACTCGTCCACTTCGGGTGGTGGTTTTTAAAAAAAAATTTATGTTACCGCAGGCGCAACGAAAATTGTCATTGAGATCCGACTCTCTAGATGAGACGGAGATGATGATTCCTGCCGCGGTTACAGATACCGGTTGCGAAAGAGAATTGAATGAAGACCGTTACGCAGTGGTGGAGTGTGACTCTGGAGTGGCATGGATAGTTTGTGATGGTATGGGTGGCGCCAAAGGGGGAGAATTGGCAGCGCAGTTGGTTATTGACTGCATTAGACTTGAACTTGAGAGACTCCCAAAGACGACAGTTGCAAACGCTGTAAAACATTTAATGATCGAAGCGAACCGAGCTATCAATCTTAGAAGGCAAAATCCCGCGTTTGCGGACATGGGTACTACTCTCGTTGTGGTCATGTTTGATGGAACCAATCTTGCGGTAGGTCATTGTGGTGATTCCCGAGCATATCTGGTGCGAGACTCGGCGATTCAACAATTAACAAGAGATCATACCTATGTGCAAGACTTGGTAGATCAAGGCCAAATTACGGTAGAGGAGGCGATGTCTCATCCACAGGCACACGTTTTAACAAGATGCGTTGGTTCAGAGATTAACCCGCCAATTGACATAGAGAAATTTTGGATATGGGAACCCGATGCATATTCCCCAGTAGATTACTTAGTGCTTTGCACGGACGGTCTTTATAGTCTTCTAACTGATGGTGAGATATGTGCAGTAGTGGCAGCCCATAGTCCGCAGAAATCATGTGTACAGTTGGTGGAAATGGCGCGTGCTCGGGGTGGTTATGATAACATCACTGTTGCGATAATTCCCCTTGGTGGTCAGATGAAAAGCGAGCCTCAGCCATCTGCCGAAGGTACACGGGAGGCGAAAAGAGTTGGCAATTACGGGTCCGGCAAGCGTGGCTGGATGATGATGATTCTTGGGATGTTAAGTTTTGGATTGTTGGTGGCAGTGTTAATTTTTTTAGGAATAGTCGAGTAGGTTTTAGGGAGTAGAGTATGGATAGCAAAGACAAGAAAATTTTAGGCAAGAAGCCTTTCGAAGCAAAAGAAGAAGGCGGCGACTCTGCCTCTAGGGCTAGAAATCGTACGGTTATGCTGACGCCAGAGGTAACAGGGCAGGTTCGAGCACTGCTCAATCAAGAGGACTTATCAGATAATCAAGCAGATGGATTTGCCCCGATAAATTCGGCTAATCCTGTAAACTCTCTGATTACGCGTGATACGGTGCGGGAATCTACAAGGGCGACTGGCACTTTTAATGCCCCCTACGCTGAGCGTAGAGAGCTCCCAATCACACCTGAAAAGAGAGAAGTAATTCAGCCTGTGGCAACTCGTGATAATACCCCGACTAATGCGCCTATTGACTCCACGCTCGTTCAAACTGTGAGACAACAAGGGCAGGGGATTACAACCGAGAAGATGACTAAGCTGATTGGATTTTTAGTTTCGTTTGATGAAGGTGAAGTCGGAGAAGTTTTGGATTTGCGAGTAGGGCGCTGGATTCTCAGTAATGATAAAGGGACTGAGGGAAATTTTCTGATTGTAAAGCACAAATCAGTCTCGCCGCTTCATGCTATTTTAAAGATCTCGGATGCAAAAGAGATTCAAGTGTTAGATCAGTTGTCTGAAAATGGAACTACTATCAAGAAAACTGACGGATCCGAGGAGAAATTATCAGGTTCTGTATCAACCGTGGGCCACGGCGATACTGTGGTCTTTGGTTCCAGAAAGTTTAGTGTTTGTCTTATACCTTAAATTTTGAAAGGGATTGGAAATAGGGAAATTTAAATGACGGATCAGAATTTAGTCACATTGCAACCCGGCACTGTCATTTCTGGCAGGTATGAGGTTGTTAAATGCCTCGGCGCAGGCAGCATGGGACTAGTGTATGCATGTCGTCATAGAGAGCTTGCGGGCCATCTTGTCGCCGTGAAGGTTTTATTCCCTGACGTGGCGAAGGATTCAATAGCTGCAGCCCGTTTTAGAAATGAAATTGTTGCCTCTTATGGAGTCTCCCATCCTAATGTGGTTCGTGCATATGAATATTTTAGAGACGGCGATTTAGTCGCTTACACCATGGAATTTGTGGGTGGTGGGGATATCGCAGATCGCTTGGCAAGTGGTGAGCGAATGCCTATCTCAGTGATAATCAGATACTTAGCACAAATAACCTCGGGGGTGCAGGCGATTCATGAGGCCGGAATAGTCCATAGAGATCTGAAACCAGAGAATCTGCTCTTAACACAAGAGGGCGATGTTAAAATAACGGACTTCGGTATTGCTCGTACCGGGCATGGACCGAAATTGACCGAGCACGGCGGTGTTGTAGGAACTATCGATTACGTGAGCCCAGAGTATCTTGAGAAGGGGCAGGTTGATGCTCGCTCTGATATATATGCGATTGGTGTACTGGGTTACGAAATGATTACTGGTCAATCTCCATTTAAAGGAGATAGCGTCATTGCCACCATGCAGGCTCGTTTGAGAGCTGACCCACCGCAGCCTATCCAATCGAGACCAGATTGTCCTCCAAGGTTAAACGAGATTATACTGAGGGCGATGGAGCGCAATCCTGAGTTGAGATATCAGGCGAGTATTGAGATATATAGAGATCTGCAAGAGATAGGAGATGACGCATCGGTTGTGAGGGAAAGCTCGCCAGCTAAATCTACTCAGCAGGCTCCGGTAGCGCCTAAAATGAAAGAAGAGGCTGAAGATGAGAATATAGTGGTTTCTAAGGTTGTGACCAACAGGCAGCCTGCAGTTTTAACCGCGCCTCGAAGGCCTTCGCAATCGGATACCACTGATATCGTAGTCTCTAGACCCTTCTTGTCTGAATTGGTAGATTCTGACGAGCGGGAATCTCTTCCGTCTCAAATTTCTGCTGATAGGCATTCTGACAAAGCTTCACAGCAGGATGACTTTAGACGCCCCAGCACGGTTCCTCTTTCTGTTCAAGGAATCGATAATGAGAGAATACGCGCGCTCTCCGAGTCTGTAAAAAGGGGTGGTGGCTCAAGCTTTCTAAGCAATGTTGTATTGATGGTGGTCGCTGTGTCAGTTGGCATAGCAGTTGGATTTGCTTTTATGAAATTAATGTGGCCAGAATATTTTGAGCGAGGTGGCAGTTCAAGCTCGGGATACGAGGCAGGTTTTGAGGGATTTGATTTCAAGTAGTGATGATTAGATCAGGGATGATGATTTTATGAGATTATTGATAGTCGACAATACAACAGAAGCCCAAGCAATAGTGGCTCGTCGTATTGAGGCTTTTAATCAGAGCGACGTAGAAACCCTAGATCTTAGGGTGAAGCTCGTAAGTGAGAAAGATTATGCCGAGCGTTTGAATGACGCTGACGTTCTAGTTTTAGGTTCTGGATTGGGAGAGAGAGCCACTGCGATTGCAAGAAATGCGAAGGTGTTGGTGCCTTGGATTCACATCTGCATGTTTGTAACCAATGAAGCATATTCAGGCGGCGCTTTTAGAGCGGCTCACTTTGTGGGAGTAAGAAAAGTTCTTCCAGATAGCGCTTCACCCCTTGATTTTCTCCAGGAATTAGTTGCCATTCACGCTGAATTTAGACGTGAAGGTCGAACTCGTGAGGGTCGAGTCGTAGTTGTTACTCATGCCAAGGGTGGCACAGGAGCTACCTCAATTGCCGCAGCTTTGGCTGAAGTTTGCAGCGTGTATCATAGGCGTACAATGCTCTGGGACATGGACGTAGAGACAAAAGACTTATGTAGATCGCTCATGGTGAACGGGACTGAAGCAAAAGTTGTTTCAGCTTGGATCAATGGGACCCGCGAGTTAACAAGAGATAGTTTGAAAGAGGCGTTAATTCCTATTAGTTCCGATGTCTCAGTTTTGATGCCGCCAGATACATTGGCGGAGTCGATGGACCTAGTGTGTCATGCAGATGGAATGGGTATATCACAGCGCATAGTCGAATTGGCTCGTGTTATGCACGATGCGATTATTGTTGATACTGGCGGACGTATGGGGCCAGCCACGGGTGCTTTGATGCGTATCGCTGATGTTGTTGTGATCGTGATCGATGATACTATATTAGGCCTCACAGCGGTCGACCTCTATGTCTCTTATGTTAAATCCGTAGTGGGCGACAGCGATCGTATCGTATTCTTAGTTAATCCATACTCGGGGTCGCTCTTGGGTATTCCTCAGATCGCCGCAGAGTTGGAGCCGGCTCATCAATTAGGAGAGCTCCCGTGGAGACTGCCGCCGATTCCAAACGATCCGAAGGCAGCAATGTGGCCGGGGACTGGACGTACTCTGTATAGTCTAGGGCAGAGAAGCACTCGTTTAGCCCTTGAACATGTGGCCAAAGAGATAGGACTTGTTGATTTCGATCACGGCACTAAGCCTTCAGATGGCAAGCAGGGTTCCAGTGGCGGAATATTTCAGAAGTTATTTGGAAGCGGCAAGAAGTCTCAAGGGCTCGAACAGGGTGGTCTGCGAAAAGTTTCAGGAGAGGGTAGGTAATAACGATGTTTTATTTATGCTCAAAAACTCTCTCTAGCCTATGCAAGATTGTTTCGTTATATATGCATTTATTGGAAAAATTTTCTGAGCCCTTTGGCGACAATAGGCTTGCAGGATTTCTAATAAATTAAGGAGATAAAATGTTAGTTAGAAAACAAGATAAGAAGCTTCAAAAAGGTGCCTCGTTAGTTGAGTACGCTTTGTTAATTGCTTTGATTGCTATTGCTGCGTTAGTAGCGATGCAGGTTCTCGGGCAGAAAGTTAGCCAGAGATTCTCAAACGTAGCCGCTTCCGTTTAGTGCGCTACTTTTTGTTTTGGTTGGGGGGCGAAAGTTCCCCAATCAGGTTGTTTTTTATGAAGCCGTCAAGGCTTATGGAGAGGTTATGGTAGGAAATTTTGGAGGGCTCCGAAATACAAAGAGCCAGCAACGTCAGAGAGCCGTTGGGTTATTTCTTTGCTTGGCTCTTGTCGGCATTATAGTTGTTCTTGCGTACATGTTGTTGAGCCAGGGGCAAACAGTAGCCACTGTCCAAACTACCCCAATACAAGCGCCCCCAGTTGACCTCGATACCACAGAAGTTCTTGTTCCTATTCAGACGATAGAGCCAGGTTCAAAACTTGAGCCGATGATGTTTAGAAAAGAGAGCCGTCCGAAACAAGGTCTTCCAAGAAGAATAGTAACCGATTACGAAGAAATTAAGGGAACATATGCTCGGTCTATAATCGCTGCAGATGCCCCATTATTGTCTGATTATCTCACTGAGATCCGACCACCAAGCGCAATTACTCCTGAAATCCCCGATGGGTACCGTGCTGTGGCAATAAGAGTAGATCCTACAACAATAGTTGAGGGTTGGGCTCAACCAGGTTCAAGAGTGGATGTTATCTGGACTACCGCAATGAAGGGTAGGCAAATAGCCAGCCCAATCGTACAGAACGCTAAAGTGCTCTCCGCAGATATGCAGACTCAGAGCCAGATGGACCAACCAGGTAAAGTTCCAGTGGTTCCGACAACAGTGACTTTATTGGTCACAGCGCAGGATGCGAAAAAGATTCAGTTGGCTAGAACATCAGGAACTCTTTCTCTTATTCTCCGAGGACAAGATGATCTTGGTAGAAGCGATCCCTCAGGAACTATCACTCTTGAAGATATGATTCCTAATCCCGAGGGCGACCTTGAAATGGAAGATCCTAACATTCAGGGAACGGTTAAGATTGGAGAGGTTGAATATAAGATTATAAATGGAAAGATGGTTCCAGCATCCGAGCTGGATCGCTCTCGATAAAGTTTTTTGAGGTTTTTATGGAGTTTTTATGTCTGATAAAGGTCCGAAGCGGGGTGAAAACCTCCTAGGGTTATTTTCAACACGTGGAGAGTCTCAACGCTTTGATGCGTTGTCTGAGACTTTGAAAAAAAATACCGCACCAGCGAGGGCAGCTGCCCCTGCGCAATCTTCTGGAGAGGGCGGTGGTCTTCGTGGGCAATTATCTCCACAGGCTAGTATGGTGTTGAGAGAGGCTCGTCGTGAGTTGGGCGCCGATTATGCGACTCATAGTGAGGATCCAAGTAAAACAATTTCTGAGTCCCTGATAGTTCAGGCTGTAGATAAGGTTTTAAAAAGACGCGGAATCGAAATTGAGGATATCGAGCGGGTCAATATCGTTGTCCACTTACAAAAGGATCTAGTTGGTTGGGGCGTGCTTCAACCGCTAATCGATAATCGCGAAGTGACCGATGTGCATTGCTATGATTTTCAGACCGTGGTGCTTCAGAGAGGTAAGAAGAGCGAGACAACAGGAATTCATTGGCCAAGTAAAGAAACATATGTAGCTTTTATTGATAGAATATTAATGCGACTTGGGAAATCATTGTCTACCCAAGCTCATACTGTGGATGCTTCTTTCCCCAACGGCATTCGTATATGCGCAGTGCATGAAAGCGTATGCGGAGCGAGGGGGCCATTAATGACAATCCGTATTCCGCGGATCATGGATGCATCTCTTGAGACTTTATTGGCTTACCAGGTGGCTCCTCCACTTATTGTAAATTAGCTGGCGAGTTTGAGTAGAAGTGGAAAGGTTACCATGATTATCGCAGGGGAAACCGGTACAGGAAAAACAACTCTTCTAAGATGTTTGGGAACTCAATTTGGTCCTGATGAGTCGATTATCGCTGTAGAGGACACGCCAGAATTAAATTTCCAACATCCGTATTTTAGGAGCTTGGTTTCTAGGCCAGCTAACACTGAGGGAGTTGGTCAGGTCACATTACAGGAGCATATTGTTACTACCCTTCGTCTAACTCCTACTAGAGTAATTCTAGGAGAGATGCGAAGCCCTTTTGCCGGAGAGGCGTTTTTAGAAAGTGCTCAGACCGGACACGTTGGTTTGTCTACCATTCACGCCAGAAACGCTCGGGAAACACTTGTGCGTCTTGAAAGTTTATTGGGGCGAGCTCAAAAATCAGTTTCAATAGATATTATTAGATCTCAGATCGCTCTGGCTGTTGACTCTGTCGTCTGGATGATTCGTGAGAAAGGTACCGGAAAAGTTAGAGTCGGTGAAGTAATAGAGGTGGGCCGATACGTCGAGGGCATGATTCAAGTTAAGCCGATGTTTAGTTTAGAGGAGATGGGTGAAAAGCCGATTTGGCGGGTGCACTCATGGAACTCAGGATTCGATGAAGACCTTCAGCGAGATGGTATTTATTTAAATCAGTCTCCCCCTGAATTAACTTTTGGT
>CAZWGK010000083.1:8851-10764 GCA_964633685.1 uncultured Bdellovibrionales bacterium
GTAACCAGAGTTAGGAGATAGTCAGATGGAACTGGTCCTACTAATAGTTCTTTTAATAGCTCTAGTGGTGGGAGTTGCATTTTATTTCGGACTATTTTCAAAAGAGGACAAAGACTCAACCGTAAGAAATATAGTGGATTCGCAACGGACGGCTTACGACCGTAAAAAAGAATTGTCTGGTAGAAGCCAAAAAACCTTAATGGACGCAATAGCCGAGGAGGAAAAAGTAAAAAAAATCACAGCCTCCTCTCTGACTCTGGAGAAAAAGCTACGCTACGCTCAGTGGACTTTGCAGCCGACGATTTTTTATATTTTGATGGCGTTGATAAGCCTTGTTTCTTTATTAATCGTCAGCTTTAAGTTTAATATTATTATAAAACTGTTGGCACTTTCGATTGGGCCTTTTGTTATGTACAGCTTGCTCAATGGAGCAATGATGGCAAGGTTCAGAAAGTTTGATGCCGATTATCCTTCTTTCTTGCTCTCGTTCGTAGGTCTTCTCAAGACAGGTATGAACCCTATTCAAGCACTTAAAGCTGCGTCAGAAGGGCTAGAGCCAGGCTCGTTGGTAAAATATGAAATAGATCTGATGCTCGAGCGTCTTCGCATCGGAATTCCTGAGGATCAGTCAATCGGAGCATTTGCCGAGGATATTTACCATGAGGAGATTGAGCTGTTTGTTCAAGCTTTGCTATTAAGTAGAAAAGTCGGTGGTAACCTCAGTGAGACTATCGATCGCTTAGCCAAGCAAGTTAGAAAGCGCCAGTATTTCAGATCCTCTGCACATCATGCTGTCGGTATGCAGAGAGGTAGTATCTGGTTAATTTTGGGTGTTTTAGCGGTCATTCTTATTTTTATCTATTTAAAAGCTCCAGAGCTGATTTCTGATTCGTTACATCACGAGGTGGGTTGGCAGGTTTGGCAAGCGGGACTTCTTTTAATAGTTATCGGGATTGTTTGGATAAGAGTGGTTACAAAGATTAGGGCATAAGAGAGATGGATTTAAGAAGCTTAGTAGCAATAGTACTTCTTATCTTTGCGGTGATTATCGTCGTAGGAATTATATTTTTTCTTACTACGAGT
Organism: uncultured Bdellovibrionales bacterium; assembly: GCA_964633685.1. Taxonomy (GTDB): domain Bacteria; phylum Bdellovibrionota_C; class UBA2361; order UBA2361; family J135; genus JAWXBT01. Next base: position 9,935 of record CAZWGK010000083.1, read on the forward strand.
AAGAACCGTAACATGCAGAGCCTGATGCTCAACAAAGAGGATTCGATTGGCGGAAAAAGTCTCGATCCCGAAATGGAGCGAATTAAAGAGGAGACTCGCAAGAAGAATCGCCCCAACCGTGAGGGGATTTCTGTTGATGATAAGTTATTTAGAGCAGGTATATTCGGTCAGAAGGAGAGGGCCGATTTTTATAGATATAGAGTAATTGGCCCCGTAGTTTGCGCACCATTACTCGGTGCCGTTTTTTGGTTTTATGCTGGTGCTGCTTTAGGTTTAGCGGGTGCTATTTTAGGGGCTGGTATCGGGTATCAAGCGCCGATTTCCTGGATTGATCGACGAATTAAGGCGAGAGGTGAGGAGATAATGTTTTATCTTCCGCTCGTAATTGAGCAGATTTCAATTGGTGTAAGCAGCTCATTGGATGTTGGTCCTTGTTTGCAAAAAGTAGTGCAGATGGCTGATGAGCGTGACACTCATAATGTCGTAACCGAGCTTTTAAAATATGCCCAAAATTATATTAAATCCGGTGTGCCGTTTGAAGAGGCGATGGTTGAGACCGGGAAGGCATCGGGGCATACAGAATTGAAGCATGCGTTTATGTATTTGGCGCAAGTAGCCAAGCACGGTGGTGAAATCACCCGACAACTACAAGAGCTGGCTGAATCAGTAAATGCTCAACGGCAGGCGTATATAGAGGGAAAAATAAAAAGCCTTGAGTTAGTAGCGACTGGTCCGGTGACCTTAGTATTTTTGGGATTTATGGTGATTTTGATGGTCGGATTCGGCTTGAAATTAGCGACAGCTTTTTAGAATGAGATATGAAAGGTAGA
>CAZWGK010000084.1:0-10556 GCA_964633685.1 uncultured Bdellovibrionales bacterium
AAATCTTTTCTACCTCGAGAATCATTCCTGGCTTCACAGCGACCACCTTAGCCTGGGCGCCCTTCTCAATTATTCCACTGGAGCAAGTTGCCTTCCAGTATTCACCGTTTACAAAAAGTCTTCCCTTAGCCGAGATATTTTCAGCAGCTTTACCGACCAAACCAACCAAACTATCTCCGCCAGTAACAAGCTTCCTTCTTTGCGACTTCACAACTGCGGTTGTAATTGCGGCCATGGTACCCCCTATCACCACTGCAATCGAGGATACATAAACCAAGTTAATCGTAATTCCTGGCATCTGAGAAAGGTCGACCAAGTATATAGAGCCTAATACTAGTGCAATAACTCCTCCGATAGCCAAAACTCCACTAGGAATGAACAACTCAGCGCCGATCATCAAAGTTCCCGCGACCATCAATAAAATACCGCCCAAATTGATCGGAATCACTTGATAGGCTGCCAACGCCAAGATCAAACATATAATCCCAACAACTCCCGGAAATATAAGCCCTGGATTGTAGAGCTCAATTGATAACCCCGTTGTGGCTGCCAACCATAAAATCTGAACGATACTGGGGTCAGACAAACCATTAACTGTGCGTTGCTTGAGCGACATCTCGTATTTCACTAAAGGTAGAGAATCGAGATTTTTTAGCTCAACAACTTTATCTCCCATTTTTATCTTTCGGCCTGCAAGGATTTTAAGAAGCTCAGCCGAATCTTTTGCTACAAAGTCTACAACTTTTAGTTTGACAGCCTCGCTCTCTGTTATAGAGGCACTCTCCTTTACAGCTTTCTCAGCCCAAGCAGCATTCCGACCCCGCTGCTCAGATAGAGATTTTACCATCGCAATAGTCATATTCTCAGCTTTTGAACGCATGTCGCTCTCAATATTTTTACCATCGCTCTGCACTGGATGAGCTGCGCCGATAGTCGTGCCCGGAGCCATAGCTGCCACATGACTAGCCATTGTAATAAAAACCCCAGCTGATGTTGCCGTCGCTCCAGTTGGAGAGACATACATGATGACTGGTATTTTTGATTCGAATAAAATCTTGACCATATCCTGAGAGGCCTGAAGCAAACCTCCAGGAGTATCGAGATTAACCAGGATAGCAACAGCCCCCCGAGTAGGAGCCTCTTCTACAACACTAGTTAGATAATCAGAGGTGCCAGGGAATATTCCCATCTCCATGTCCATAACAGCCACATGAGGCCCCACTACATCCTGCGCCAGGGCATGAGGAATCATTCCCAAAAAAACCAAAATTGCTAGGAGGGATTTCATCTCTTTATCTCCGGAATTATTTTTTGAATTTGATTCCAAAACTCTTTTTTTTGAGTGGCATCTTGAACAACTGCCTCGGGATTTATGGCTCTTACAACCATAACACCTGACTCATGCAGCCCGGCTTTTAATGAAGTAATTGCATCAAAGTTTATAACTGCGGCACTCTGTTTAATTTTCAAAATAGCATCAGCGGAATTCTCGTCCGTACACTCTAAGATTTCATAGCCAGTTATTTTTAACCCCTTCTCCATGGCAGCGGTAATAAGGGCTCTAGCACTTTCTGAGAGCTTTGGCGTTAGCAGGAGTAACTTAGGGCTTTGAGGCGCTGACTCTAGGCTCCCTTGAATTGACTCTACTGAATCTATAAGAGACTTTGGCACACCAAATGGGTACAACCGCTTGGCTGATTTTAAAAATGCTACGAGCTGATCCATTTAATTAAAACTTCAAAATAGAATCTAAAATCCTATTAGCAACCCGACTCTTGTAAGTGGTTGCGACCTCAGACTCCTCACCCATACGACTTATAATCCAGACTCTATTGGTATCTAGCTCTAAAGCCTCATGAGCAAAATTGCCAACAATTATATCTGCACCTTTTCTCTTCAGCTTATCTCTAGCGTCATTTAGAAGATCATCAATCTCTCCGGTTTCAACCGCAAAACCAACTAAAATAGGCTCTCCGTCTTTTCTCCGTGAACCGAGATCCGCCAAAATATCTGTATTCTCTACCAGAGAGATACTTTTCCCCATGGTTTTCTTTTTTAACTTAGTGGCCGAGACATCTTTAGGTCTGAAATCACTGACCGCTGCAGCCATAATAATTATGTCAGGCTGGACCTCAGCATTATAAGAATTTTTGAGCATCGCCTCGTGCATATCTTTAGCAGAGGTCACAGACACCCGCTTCACAGCCATCGGTATTCGATCCTCAACTGGTCCATGTACTACAGTAACTTCCGCGCCTCTTCTAAAAGCCTCCCTTGCCAACGCTATACCCATTTTGCCGGAGGAGCGATTCGATATAAATCGGACTGGATCGATCGCCTCCCGAGTGGGTCCAGATGCAATAAGAATACGCTTACCTTTGAAATCATGATCAGAAAGAGAGCGTCGAACATAGTGGAATATCTCCCACGGATCGGCCAGCCGACCTGAGCCTTCCCAGCCGCAAGCAAGCGAACCTTCCTCGGGGTCTACAAATTCAACCCCTTTAGCTTTTAATTTCTCGACGTTTTCGAGAGTGGTGGGGTTACTCCACATGTTTACGTTCATCGCAGGGCAGATCAAAATTGGAGCCTTTGTGGCCAAGGCCACAGTCGAAACGGGGCACTCTGCAAAACCATAAGCCAATCTCGCAATGATATTTGCAGTAGCAGGAGCAATAACAAAAGTATCCGCCCAATCAGCCATCTGGATATGTCCAATCTGACTATCATCTCCTGCTTCAAACATATCAGTTAGCACAGGATTACCTGTCAGAGTCTCCATCAGAGTGGGCGTTATAAATTCGGCTGCCGCCTCTGTCATTACACACCGAACCTCGTATCCTCTCTTGATTAAAAGACGGGCTAGCTCAGCGGCTTTATATGCGGCTACAGATCCTGTAATACCCAGAAGTACTTTCCTTCTTTCACGCACTTCGTTCATTTTCAATCTCCAGTAAAAAATGGATTTGTTCTTTTCTCTATCCCAACAGTAGTGTCATCTCCATGCCCTGATAAGACCCGGGTATCGTCTGGCAAAGTAAAAAGCTGCCCCCGAACAGAACTTAACAATGTCTCGGTATCGCCACCAGGCAGATCCGTACGACCGATGCTACCTGCGAATAGAGCATCCCCCGAAAGAACAAATTTATTAGGTTCATTATAAAAGGCTATATGCCCTGGGGAGTGGCCCGGCGTAAATAAGGTCTTAAACTCATGCCCTGCAAATAAAAGTGTCTCCCCTCCCTCTATATATAAGTCTGGCTCGGGGCAGTTCTTCATAGAGCCCAGTGGAATTCCGTAGTACCGACATATATCCTCAGCATGGGCTCGCATTTCAGCTTCGGCTCGGTGACCTAAAACTCTGGCTCCAGTAGCATCCTTTAAATCTTTAACACCCCCACAGTGGTCTATGTGACAATGGGTTAACCAGATCTCCTTACACCGCCAGCCAAACTTTTTTAGTGCAGCTATAATGATGGGGACATCCCCACCCGGATCTACCACTATGGCGTCGCCTGACTTTTCGTCTGCGACTATACGGCAATTTTGGGCAAATTCAGTGATCGTCAATAACTCAATCTTCAACATACCCTGATGCTGCCTAACCCATTACAAAAGTTCAATCTTTTACTCTGAATTCTCTAATATTTTTTTTGAAACTCTGGGCTCGGTTGTTCAATCTAAAAGGAGTAGGAAAATACAAGATAAAAACACTAGTGTTTCTAGTGCCTTAAAGTGTCATGTATTTATCAGGAACAGGAAGATATTGTCTATGCCACTAACCCTCGACACAAATCCCGCCGAAAAAGTCGCCGGACACGTGGCCCAAAACTGGTTTCCAGTAAATAAGTCTCATTTAGATGAAATGCGAGAGGGTCTACTCCAAGGGGCCTACTCTAAAAGCTCCCTTATGTTGGATATAAAATCTGATATCGGACTTTATACCCTATGCATTAGAAGACTAGCACAGATGGCGAGCGATGGTGGAGTTGGAGGACTAACCCCCGTAGAACTTTTTAATCACGCTGCCTTAGAAACTCTATCGGCTCTGGTAGCTTCTGATATCGACCGTGACATCCATCATAAACTTCAAACAGCTAGTGATGTGCAAGTTGGAAGACTGAAAGAGACTATGCTTTCGGCCACGACCGCTGAAGCTCTGGTTGAAGCTAAATCAATCAGTGCTGAGTTAGGCTTCTCCTGTGCGGTGCTACGTCAATTAGGACTAACTTTGATTGCATGGAATTATCCTCATGTGTATCGAAGAGCCCTTGAGAATTCTGGGATTCTCAATACTAATTTAGAAAGTGAGATTCAAAAAATTCTGGGATTCACTCCAGCTGGGTTAGCTGTAGCTATTACTAAAGATTGGAATCTCGCCCCTATTATTAAAGAGATATTGACCGAGCAAAATGACGATGGCACCGGAATATTATCAGAAGTCGCCAGCAGTGTTGTAGAAGCTTGCAAGGTGGGCGAAGCCCTAGCTAGAGCAAATGACCCAGAAAATTATCCATCTGCCCTTCACGACTGGAACACTGCTGAAGAGGCTATTGAAAAATCCCTGGGCAATAAGGGAATGGTAAAAATTCGAGAAACAATTGCCCTTAATCTTAGGGCCTATGCAAATTCATTTCCAAAAACATTTAGTATCCCTGCTGCAGATAATATTCCGAATAAGATCTGCAACACTGAATACTCGAAGAAAATACTCTCCAAAAATGAATACATCAACAAATGCTCTCCTGTTTTAAGGATGCAGCTTAGAGAGCTTTATGCCTCTTTTACTCCAAATGAAATTGCTCGAGACTCAATTCAAAAGTTAGTCAAAGATATTGTTCCGGCGGCTGGATTTCAAAAAGGTTGCATCTTTATGTACGAGCAATCGACCCACTCCCTAGTCCCCGTCTTAAAAATTGGAGCAATTGCGGAATCTATGGTCGGCAGTGTCTCGCTTAGAGAACCGATCTCCAAAGAAAATTTAGTAGCCGCTGGATATTTAGCTTCAACCACAATCCAAAAGGCACAACGCTCTCCAGAGGGGGTCATTGAATCAACCTGGTATTCAGGTAGCTTAGGAAGCGATAAGAGAACAGGCGTGTTACTTCTTGAAGCCAACTCCTCTCTTTTAGGCCGTTCTGAGATTAATCCAGAAAACCTCTTTATGGCGATTAAGGTATGTTTAGCTGATTGCCTTGGAATCAAATAAAACAGCTCCTAAAAATTAGGATTTTTAGCTGAACTCCCCCAAAAATTAGCAAAAAATTGAACCCAGTTCGTGTTTAGAGACCACCTTGCCCCCTTAACCTATTGTTTTTATTAAGTAATAAAAAATTTTTAAAATTTAAAAGATTTTTAGAAGCAAAATCCAATTTACCCTGGATCAGGGGTAGATAGACCAAAAATCTATGCAACACCTTACCCCCACCCCGCCATAACCATCTTTGTAGGCGGCAAAATTGCCTGCCGGTTTGTGAAACACTTTTTTTAAGGTTGGATTATGAGTAAATATCTTCCCTGTGTTTTGTTTAGACCTATTCCTGCTCAGCCAGCGAAAAAGCAACATATGAAGAAGGCAAAAAAAAGTACCTCAACAAAAATCTCTGACGTTCATTTTCAGGCTTTAGAAAGCTACACGGAGAGTCCTCTAGGACAGAAGCTCCTTAAAACAGTTGTTGGCAACAGGAGTATATCTCTACCAACTCTTACTTTCGTTGAGCTTGTTGAAAATGAGGCTCACGTAATTACTGTAAAGCTCTCCAATAAATCTGATCTTACCGGAGCGCCTAGCCTCGATGTCATAAGCGTAGTGCTAGATAAAGGCGTTATTTATGACGGGGATATTTTTATCTCTGATGAGGCTCTACTCGATTTCGATGAGGAAGTGCTATTAGAGAAAATCGCAACTGGAGAAATTGGCGAAGGCTCCCGCATTTTAGCAAATGCCTCTGTGAGTGAAGACTCTATAATTGGTCGTAATGTCATCGTTGGTCAGAACTGCAAGATATTCGGAAGCATAATTGGAGATGACTCCGTGCTTGGATCTAATGTTTGGGTTGGACCTAACGTAGAGGTAGGTAGCGGCACGCTTATTGGGGCAGATACCTCTCTCAGTGGAAAAATTTCAGTAGGCGTTTCAGAAGATATCGTAGAAGGACAAGTCGAGCCTAGCTTGGTAATGATTGGCGACAACTGTGCCCTTGATGATTGCTTTGTAAAACGCGGCACAATCATAGGCGGGCACTGCCTTGTTGAAAGAAACCCAAACTTTTCTGGAATCATTCCCGATGGCGCTACAGTAGTAGCCAGAGGTGATGGGTTCTCAGTAGTTCCTTACTAAAGATTATCCGACTAAATAAATAGACAAATTACTTCTTGGACTGCGAGGCGAACCAATCTGCGGTTATCTTTAATCCAGATTTGATTGTGTGCTCTGGTGCCCAGTTGAAAGTTTTCTTAGCAAGAGCGTTATCAATCACACTTCTAAGCTGCTCTCCTGCCTTGGCGGAACCGTGCTGAGCTTTTATTTTCAAGTCCATGGCAGCAACAAGATTATCATACAGCTCATTTACCGAAGTCTCTTTACCAGTTCCGATATTGTAAGAACCAGTGACCTCTTGCTTCATGCCAAGTTCAAAAGCCTTAACTACATCACCAACGAAAACATAATCGCGGGTCTGCTCTCCAGTTCCATTAATTGTTGGAACCTTTCCTGCCAATAAGGTCTTACAGAAAATCGCTACCACACCGGCTTCGCCGTGAGGATTCTGACGAGGGCCGTAAATATTGCCGAGTCTTAGAGAAAGATATCTAAGCCCGTACTGTTCCTGCCAAAATCTGAGATAATGCTCACTAAGAGCTTTGTTTAATCCGTAGATGCTTGTGGGCCGAATCGGATGATTTTCATCTGCTGGAAACTTCTCTTGTTCACCGTAAAGCGCTCCGCCAGTGCAGAGGAACATAAAGTAAGGCGATTTACCCTCGCGGAATGGAGTTAATAGATTCACCAACCCGTCGACGTTTACATGGGTATCAAAGATTGGGTCTTCCATACTTTTGCGCACAGATATCTGAGCAGCAGCGTGGACAACTACATCAGGTTGAAGGCGGCTCATCTCTTCACGCGCTTCCGCAGAGCAAATATCTAGAACTTTTAATTCTGCTTTTGGATTCAGGTTAGCGCGGTCTCCCGATGAAAGATCATCAAAGACCGTTACACTTAGTCCCTCGCGAATAAGCATATCCACGATATGCGACCCGATAAACCCTGCTCCACCTGTAACGACTGCTGTTTTCATCATGTAAAGTTTTTAACAGAGCTTTATGCTTTTAGCCAACCTTGTTGAATATACCATTTAGCGGTCGCTTCGATCCCTGTTTTATTAGTAAAGCGGTATTTATATCCGAGCTTTTGGCGAATCTTTGCAGTATTAAAAGCGCGATCTTTAGTGAAAAATGCGACTCGCCTCCTATAAATCGGTGGCTCAATACCGAGCGGTTTACAGATCCATTCGCACAAAGCTCCCAGAATCATAAACGGAGTAACTGGAATTCTGATTACGTTTAACGAGCGGCCAATAATTCCTGCCACTATCCGCCCAAAGTCTACTAATGGGATCGGCTCCTCATTACCACAGATGAATACTTCACCCTCTGCTGCGGGGTGAACGGCTGCTTGGATCATTAACTCAACTAGATCCTCAACATGAATTAAATGGTAAAGACACCGTCCAAAACCAAGCAGAGGAAACACCGGCTTGGTGGCCATTTTGAAAACTTTTAAGAGCCGCTCATCCCCGGGCCCTAAGATGGCCGCTGGACGAACAACCGCGAGAGACATCTTATTCTCTTTTGCAAACTCTCTAATCCAGAGCTCCCCTTCTAATTTGGTATTTTGATAAACATCACCAGGAGCAAAAGGAGCATTTTCATCCGCGGGAGGATTCTCTATATGCCCATGGACTCCAACTGTGGATACGTGAACAAATCTTTTAAAAGATGGGCTCTTAATTGCCTCCTCAGCAAGTAATTTTGTGCTGAGGACGTGAACATTATGATAGTCCTTATCCTGAATTTTTGCTTCGCGATATGCGGCGGCCACGTGAAATATGAATTCAACTCCAGCGACACCTGCTTTGATGGTCTCAGGGTCAAACACCTCTCCTCTGATCCACTCAATCGGTAGATCTTTGAACTTATCAATATTGCTGCGTCCCCTGGCAATAGCTTTAACAGAGGCTCCAAGCTCAACTAGCCTGCGAATTAGGAACGAACCAGTAAATCCAGTTGCTCCAGTTACTAATACTCTTGTGCCTGGTTTTAATTGATATTCCGACATAGTATAAGGGTTACAGGAATTTATTTAGAGTAGCAATCACTCCGTGATGAACCTAATTATAGACGCTCACGTTCATATTTATGACTTTTACGACAAAGAGAGCGTATTCGCCTCTGCTATATCGAACCTAAAAAATATCGCGGCCAGAGATCGAATTTCCAATCCATACTTTGGTCTGGCTTTGACCGAACGATATGACTCTTTCTTTTTTAGGGAAACTTTCAGGAATGAGAAGATTGCCGGACTTCCAGAGTGTCGCGTCGAGAGAGTAACAGAGGGCGGCAAAGCTCTGAGGATTTATTCAGCTGACTCTGAGCCAATTCTAATTTTGCCAGGACGGCAAATCGTATCTAGCGAAAGATTAGAGATACTCTCTTTTTTGGTTGATATTGATCTTAAAGACCGCGCGTTATCATTCAGTGAGATATTTAAAATCATCTGGTCTGAGGGCGGAATCCCAGTTGTCAACTGGGCTCCTGGGAAGTGGCTCTTTAAAAGAGGGCAAATTGTGCGGGGATTAATCGAATCTGATGAGTATCGTCCGATTCTTTTAGGGGATACTTCTCTGCGACCAGATATTTATCCAGAGCCAGAACTAATGAAGCTTGGGCGAAGGTTCGGAATCAAAACTATTGCAGGCTCAGACCCGTTACCATTTGGTGGCGAAGAGAAACTAATTGGATCTTACGGCATGATTCTTCCTGAGTTTGATCCCGGGAATCCTATCGCTTCAATTAAAAATCAGATCTTAAAATCTGGGATTGGTGGAGATAACAGAACTACTCTTACAAAAGTTGGTAGGCGCTCAAATATTTTCTCATTTACTAATCGAATGGCACGGTTATACCTCGGTCGTTAATAATTAGACTAAGGTCCAACTTGAGAAATTTCTCTTAAAGCGCGGCGCTTTTAATTACGATTAACTTCTCTCTAGTCATCTCGTGCATAGAGTAAGGAATTCCGCCAACACCCATGCCCGAAGAATCTCGCCCACCAAACGGCATCCAATCTGCCCTAAAGGCGGTGTGATCATTCACCATTACTGAAGCGGCATTAAGTCGCTTAGTGAGATACAGCGCAGAATCAATATTTTTTGTGAATACGGCTGCCTGAAATGCGACTGGTAGACTATTGGCCTCAGCTATGGCGTCTTGGCGATCTTTATAACTGTAAATTGAGACGACGGGGCCGAATATCTCTTCTTGAGATACCTTAGCACCTCGGGGTGGGTTGGCAATTACAGTTGGCGCATAAAGACTCGGCGATAATTTTTTACCCCCGCAAAGGATCTCTCCCCTGCCCTCTGCAGCCTCACTAACCCAGGCGTCTACACGTTCGACTTCGGAGTGAGAAATTAATGGTCCGACTTCAGTTTTAATATCAAGCGGATCTCCCACAACTAGCTTGGAGGCGCCTTCAGCCAGTTTATCAGATAGCTCTCTGAATATGGCCTCGTGAGCGAAGATTTTTTGGACTGAAACACAGACCTGGCCGGCATGATAAAATCCACCTTTAAGAAGAAGCGGCACTACTTGAGCTATATCCGCATCAGGCTCCACAATTACTGGCGCCACTCCACCATGCTCCAAGGAGCAACGAGTTCCAGGAGAGAGTCTTCTTTTCAACTCCCATCCGACAGAGGCAGAACCAATAAAAGAAAGAAAATTTATACGGGGGTCTGCGACAAGTTTTTCGGCATCCTTACCACGACATACAACGGCCTGACACCAACCATCTGGCAAGCCGGCCTCCTTTAAAAGGTGGACTAGCCTGAGACAAGAAAGTGGTGTTGAAGAAGCAGGCTTCACAACCACCGGACAACCAACCGCTACTGCTGGGATTACCTGATGGACTATTAAATTTAAAGGATGATTAAAAGCACTAATAGCGGCGACTACCCCGATAGGTTCGCGAATTGTAAATGCAAGCCTATTATGAGTGGCTTTGGTGGATCCCATCGGGATCTCTGTTCCGTGAAGACGAGCTATCTCTCCTGCAGCAAAATCAACTCCTTGAATCGCCCTATCGACCTCCACCTGAGCATCGATTAGGGGCTTTCCGCCTTCCAGGGCGATGGTCTTGGCGAGGGAATCCCGCTCTGCCGACATTAGATTGGTTAACTTTTTAAGTATCTCGATTCGATGAGAGGGTTTAAGCCAGCTATCTTGCTCCAAAAATAACCGGTAGGCCCGCTCAAGGGCACCTTCGATTCCAAGTT
>CAZWGK010000085.1:0-2483 GCA_964633685.1 uncultured Bdellovibrionales bacterium
CAAAATCCCTTAATAAAAAATCACTTGATTATCCAACCCCAAAAACCCTAATAATTTCGGGGATCACGAAGTCACTGACACTTCGTATTCAGGAGAGGATTCAGGGGCGGTAGAGGCGGGAATGGGAGAAGTTCACGTTTCTGAGTTCGCGGGTCTGTGGGTCAAGGTAGATGCTATTTATATTGTCTGGAATTTCGGTCGACCAGATTCCCTCTTTGCGGGCCTGTGGGAAGATGGTTCGCATCATGTTGGCGATGTTCGGCTCTTTGTCACGTTTAGCGCCGCCGCTGCAGGCGGTGAGGATTCTTCGGTTGAGCCATCACCGAAGTTCATCTCGTTCTGACTTGAATGGGCTCCTAGGATAATTATATCTGCCGGTTGAATTTTATCAGAGAGAGGTCTAGTCACGGCATTTTGTAAGGCTTGCAAGACCCCAGACTCTGAGTTTTCATCATAATACATAACGCAATAACCAGCATCGATTAGTGTTTGAGCTTGCGAATTGTGGATCCCAAAAGCTCCGTTATGATCAAATTCGGTGTAAATAATTATGGCGATTGGTCGGCCATCGAAATTCATTAGCGATCTATTCCTCACAATCTCTGCTAAAACTGATTCTGACCATCGAAATGGCACATCGATATCGAAACGCTCAGCTGAATTTATTTCATCTTGAATTTTGCATAGGGCGGGGGTCGAGGGAGCCGCCATTATCGTCGGCACGATCCAGTTCTGATCTTTTGATTCTCGCCAGACCTCACTTATTAGATGACGAGTCCAGGAGGCATCGGGATAGTTGCCTAGTACAGAACTTAAAGATTGTCTCTTCTGAGCAACCTTATCTTCGCTTCTTATCTTTTGAGACAGTAAAACACAGATATCTATTACAGCAGGCGTAACAACTGGAGAGTTAAGAGTATTCGAAAACGATTTAGTTAGCTGATCTATGGGATATGCCAGCAGAGTGCCTCTTATGAGATTTTTGCCGAGCAGATGAGGTATCAACGGGTAGGCTAAATCTTTGAGTGATTGAATTCCATTTTTCGCCCCGATACATAGTTGAGGCTGGTCCAGATCGGCAAGCAGCTTGGCTAGTCCATCAGAGGAAATCTGAGTAAGGGCTTTACGGTAAAACGACCCGAAATCCTGGTCTCTCTCTTCAAGAGTATTACCTATAGCCATTACGGTTTCCACTATCTCGCCATAGGAGAGTCCGGGAAGATATGGATTATAGCCGCTTCTTTCTATCCCGCAGCTTGAGAAGAATGATGGATCTGTTAATGGAACTAAAACTTGAATCGCTGAAGGCCCTATTACTTTTAGCGAAGATAGAGATGTCTGCGAGAAATCTTTATCAAGTAAGCCGCGAGCCAAAGAGACCAATGCCAACGGTTCGCCAGGATAATTTGATAAGGCTCTTAGTGCTTCTGATCTCATAATAAAATCATCACTTACAGAGAACCTCAAAATAGTTTCGAGTGCCTCTGGATCTCGCTTGCTAGCCAAAGAAACAGCTCCAGCAAGTTTCATGGTGGCATCTTCTTCTACTAATAGGGATTTAAGTCTTGATTCTCCAGCGTGTCCCCAATTAATTAGGGTTTTGCCAAGCTCCATGGATTCATCACGCCCCTCTTTTTCGCCGAAGCCACTTGATCTTATGGCGCTAAATAGCTGATTTACAGCGATGTCTTCTGGCAGTATCCATGAAAGCTCAATAGCCCGCTCCAGGCGGGGTCCAGAGGCCGAGTGGAGTTCCAGGGTTATTGATTGAAAAATATTTGGCTGTGGATTTCTGAGAATTAAGCTACTGGCGATTAGTCCATTCTGCGTAGAGGGTTGATTTAGAGCGATAGACAGAACTGCAGGCGCAAGGTGAGGACGGTACCGATACCTTAGAGTGTCGAGTGCGATAAATTGCAAATCGGATTGCTCTGATGAAAGAGCGTCTAGTATTTTTAGATCCAGAGTTGAGAAAGGCCCAGTAATATCTCTGGCGCCATAGGTTCCTATAATTTGATCATCTCTGAACTCGATGGATTGTAGGGAGGCTCCCCCGTCTAAAAATTTCCGCGTTACTGATTCCTTAAATAGTAGAGAGTTTAAGTTCTCGTCTAGCTTGACTGGTTGATCGTGAGGCGTTCCACAACCGGCAATAGGTATGGAGAGCGCGGCTGCTTTAAGTATATTAAGAGCCGTCTCTTTGAAGGAGTTGCTTTTTGACTGATTATTTTGAACGTCCAACATTTAAAAACTTACTGCAGTTGGAAAATTAAATGTAACGCTCCTTTCTATATGATAAGCAGGTCGCCATACAAGTAAAATATCATCCTCTCAGTTTAAAAAAATTATTGTGATTTGCGATTGGCGAGGTATAACCAGCTGGGGGGCTTTTGCCCAGAAAGAAGGTTTTTTGATTTTTAAGTGGCTCACCGGTTTAGTGTACTATATGGGCCCCGATCGAGGCGCTGTACGTCTTGATAATG
>CAZWGK010000085.1:2493-4429 GCA_964633685.1 uncultured Bdellovibrionales bacterium
TGGGGAACTTGTGCACTACTCTCGCAAAGTGATCGATGTCCGTGATTTAAATTCGCTCGCAGTGCTTGATGAGGTTTTGGTTAAGCTCAGAGCGAATAAAAACGGCGGCCATGACGTTGTTCAGGTCGTGCGGAAGACTCAGCCAGGCAAAGGGCGTTGGGCTCTTGGGCAGGTTAAGTGGTTTCAGGATTCGACCGGCTTTGGTTTCATCATTCCTAAAGGTGAAACTTCAGCCGTTGAGGTCTTTTTCCACTTTACCAGCCTCAATCCCGGAGGTTTCCGCAGCATAAATGACGGCACAGAGGTCATGTTCCATGTCGTCAAGGGTCCACGAGGGTTGGTCGCAACTCGTGTGTACACGGTCTAAGCAAGATCGACCCGGGAGGTTTTTCCAGCAAAGCTGAAGCCTCCATTTTTACTTTTTGACCCCAATTCACAAAAAATTACCTGTGCCACCTAAAAAATCGTCAATCTTTTCAAGCACCACGAAGTGTCTGACACTTAGGATTCAGAAAATACGGTTGATTTTGGGGGTGTGATTCGTATACTCGTAAGGTTCTTTCAAATTTTGTTCAAAGAGTAATCACCGTCAATTGCGCTGTTAATCGAGGCAAATCTGGCCTAACAGCGACATCTGCGAAAAGGTTTCGTCGACAACGGAATGGAGCATTAATGCTGCATCCCGTTGTCGCGGGCATGGAGGTTGTATGTGGAAAAGGGCTGTTGGGCGTGCTGATTGTTTCAGCACCTTGGATGATCTTCTGGTTGTGTCTTCAGGCGTTCTTCAGATGATTGATCATCAGGATGACGTTTCGGAGCTCTACGAAATTCGTTCCAAGATGCGCCCCATTCATCAAGAGTGGACTCGTGCGGTGCTTCGTACTGGCAAAGAGGTGTGGGTGACGATTCTTCCGTCTCGTCCGAACTGCCGACTGCTGGTGCTCGAGTCTCTCCCGGTGTACTGAAGGTGTTCAACCCCCCGGAGTGAATTTTCCAATTCACTCCGGAAGGGGTCCCTTTAGTTTTTGTTATGGTTAGTTTTGCAGAATGTCGCTGTCTACCGAAACCGCTGAATCTACATTCCGTAAATTTTAAAAAGATATTTCTTCAAGGCAGCAATTTCACCCTCTGGTGAACCGGAGTAGCCCGCTAGAAAGTTACCGTGATATCTGACGAGCTGATATCTAGCCTCGCTTTGAACATCTTTGCGAGGATCATCGAGGAACTTAATCAGCTCAGGTGCTAGCTCTTTAAAGCCTAAACCCTCGGGGCCGACAGATTTTATGGCCTGGATTAGAATTGGCTTTGAGGCGTGTCCCTCAGTTACTATTTGTTGAACCTGGTTAATATATTTTTCATTTTTAAAAAAGCCGAGCATCAGGCCACACCGAGCCGCGACTTCGCTAGTTATGTTCTCTCCCATACAGTTTTCGACTGCCGAGAGAAAAATATTTTCAAAATCTGATTCAAAGACCTCGCCGAGGAAACGCTCTGAAAATAGAGGTCTGCCTTTTAATTCAACTAACGTGTCTACTCCCTTTAAGGCCACCTCGGGAGCATAGCTTGTGTCATCTTTATCCAAAGAGGCTATTATGGCGTCTCGCATAAAATTAAGGGCTGTTTGAGGCGGTCTAATCTTGGGAACCTCCCTCATTATCTCTTTTCTTAAAGAAAGGGATTCATCAAATGCTAATGAGTAATTAAGAGCTTCGATTCCTCTAGACAAAGCGATGGGGTCAGCTTTGCCAGCGAGAAAAGTAATAATTGTTTTAAGTGCACCATGGCGACCCTGATTAAGAAAAGGTGAGCCCTCATTAGGATCATTTTTTAGTGCATCAATGGCGCCAGCAAATTTAGGGTCTAGTAACGAAAAATTTATTTTTGCGGGAGAGGTGTCTGCTTGACCATGAGCCTCTGGAGGCAGTGGTGCATCAGG
>CAZWGK010000085.1:4463-10362 GCA_964633685.1 uncultured Bdellovibrionales bacterium
TTGTCAAAGTCAAATTCCCCTTGCCGCATGGTGTCCCTTAAAACTTATAAATTACCGTTCCCCTTTAAGTTATGGTTTTATTTGATGAGTTTGTGACGTTTCGGCTGTGCTAAAACCCATTGTGTTATCGGCTACTTAAACTCGAGAATTATATTATTTCGACCTAAAAGCTAGACTCGATAGAGCGATTTAATGCTCCTTAGGTTGTTCGGCTTCGATACTCTCCGGTTAAATGATAGGCACAGTTCTTAGAGCAAGATGCGCGAGAGGCAATTTTTGAGCACTGTGCGCATATTTTGCTCTCACCACCGCAATATCCACAGGCCAATTTGATGTTGCCAGGATCTCCACAGTGGGCACACAAGTGAAAGTTTTTAGACGGCTCTAATTTATTATCAACAGCAACTCGGTGATCGAAAACGAAACACTCGCCTTTAAATTTGCCCTCCGGGAATTCTTCTAAATACTTTAATATCCCGCCTTCAAGCTGATAAACGTTGTCGTAGCCTCTTTGCTGCATTTCTATAAGGGCCTTCTCGCAACGAATTCCACCCGTGCAATACATCAGAACTTTTTTATCTTTCGGCAATCGCGCATTGTCTAGATAAGCCGGAAATTCGTTGAATTCTTTTATGTTGGGATCAATGGCACCCTCAAATACACCCAGCGCTGTTTCATACCAGTTGCGTGTGTCGATTAAAATCACATCTTCCTCTGATAAGACTTTGTTCCATTCGGCAGGAGATAAATGGTGATTTCTCGATTTTTCAGGGAAGATATCAGGCTTTCCTAAGGAAACGATCTCGTCTCTTAATTTTACCTTGAATCGTCTGAATGGATCTTTGTGAGTCCACGAATCCTTAAAAGTAATAGAATCACATCCTACTATCTCAGGAAGCTGTGCTTTGAATGATTCCAATTGGAGTGGTGCTCCGGCGACAGTTCCGTTAACGCCCTCGTTTGCAAGAATAACAAGGCCACTGATTTGAAAGTTATCCGCTAGGCGTTCAATTTTAGTCATGACATCGCTTGTCGATTCATTCGGTATTCGAACGAACTTGTAGAAGGCGGTGACTTTTACTGAATTTTCTTTCATACCCGAACAGAATCTCTGAGAGTCTTTTCAGAGTCAAGTTTTGAGGTCGTAAGTTACAGGGACCCAGTTTCTGGCTCTACAATTGGGGCAGGCGAATACTGGGTCATTTTGGTTAAGTATAAGAGGGCGTTTGAATGAGGTTTTGCAGCCTCCACATATGAGCTCTACCCTTGAGGGAAAAACCTCGAAATATTCGGGGATTATGGCATCTTTAGCCTTAGCCCTTACAATCCAATCGCTTTTTATAACCTTATTTTCCATCTTTTTTTGGGGATAGCCCTACGCCTTTGATTATATTGATTTTGTTCGAGGTCTGGCAACCGTCAAAACCTTCGCTCAAATCAAATCATCTGCTATTATCCCAGCCAGATATGAGAATTAACCTTGGCCACTTTCTGTTTGCATCAACCATGATTCATGGTTTGGTGATTTGTGGTCTTGGCACAGGTTCGGTTTATGCTAGAGGCAAGCTCACTTTATCTAATGATGTAACCGGCGCACTCGTCTCTTTTGTCGCGCATCATACTAATTTGATTGAGCCGGCGATACCCGAATTACCTAAAAACGACAACCCAGATCTTAAAAAAGTAGAGGAGTTGGTTACTCCAACTGTCGCTGAGGAAGCTGCGCGGAAATTACCTGAGTCTCCGATGGCTCGATTGACCAGAGCAAAAGTGACTAGTCCTCTGGTCGATAAAAAAATTGAAGCAGTCAGCAATAGAGAGGATTCTAGTGCTTTGAATCGTAATAATAATGCGCCCCTCTCTTCTGGTATGGGGTCTGGAGATATCAATAAGGTACGTGTAATAAGTGCCCCCAAACCTCCGTATCCACCGCGAGCTCTGAAGTTAGGATTTGAGGGATCTGTCACCCTCGGGCTCAGAATTGCGAGCGATGGGGATGTTGTAGAGGCGAAGGTAGAGAAGTCATCTGGTCGTATAGATTGTGACCAATCTGCTCTTAATACAGCACTTAAGTATTGGCGATTTTCTCCAGCTACGCTCGATGGTCGCCCGGTAGAGAGCAGAGAGAATGTTGTGGTTGTCTACAAAATTGAGCGCTAATCGGCTCGTTTCAGAGTCTCGATCCATGAATAAATCCAATCAATCAACTAGGAGTATGAGGTGGCGCGCCCCGCTATTATTAGCCCTCTTATTCTTATTTTTACTCGAAACGTTCACAGGATTTTTTATCTTTTTCGCTATGAAGATGGTTTCTGGGCTAGAGATTATTGGAGTAATACATTCTTTTTCTGGTCTGTTGTTGATCCCAATATTTTCTTTTTATCAGATAAAGCATTTCAGTAGAGTTAAGAATTTAAAGGGACACCTCCACTATAATTTAGGATTAGCTTCATTGACGACTTTTCTGATTGTTTTGATATCAGGCTTGCCGATTCTACCTTTTGCACCAGAGTATTTAGTGGTCAATAAATTAATAAGATTAATCCATGTAGTATCGAGCTTTGGATTTTTAATTTGTTTGGCGGGCCATTTAATTTTGGTCGCTCGGTCGCTCTTTGCTTCTAACCAGAGCTACTCCAGTAATTCAAGTGATAATTCAAAAGAGGTTTCGATATAAAATGTCAGGAATAATACTAGCTATATTATCTGCTCTCGCTTTCGCCTTCGGTGATATCGGTAAAAAAATTCTTTCAGATAGGTTTCACCCCTGGGTAATAACAGGAATTCCAGTTGGGTTCGGTGTGGTCTTGGGCGCAGTTTATTATGCTATTATGGGCCTACCTGCGGCCGTTTCAGGCCAGGTTTTAGTCTTGGCAGGATTCTCAGGCGCACTTCTTCTTCTTGTTGAATTAAGGTTTTTAAAATCAATAAGCTCTGGCGAAATGTCACTGGTAATGCCTCTTACAGCACTGGTTCCATTTTTTAGTGCCGTTATAGCCTGGTTTTCTCATGGAGAGCTGCCATCTTTTATGTCAGCAATCGGAATCATGATTTTGCTAACCGGATCGTGGGCGATGTTTGCTGATAGCTCTGATTGGAGGAATTTTTTGAGGCCGTTTACTCGAATGTTTTCGGATCCAGCTTCGAGATATATGCTTGAGTTCTGTGTTCTTGATGCGATCTTTGTTAGCGTGATGAACTATGGGGCTGATTTTGTACCCGCCTCATATTTCCTCTGGATTACCCTGATATTTGAGCTTCTGCTATTATCAGTACTTTTGGTTGCAAAAAAATTAAACCCATTAGTACCATTTATAAATCGACCAATTATAACTCTCGGAACAGGGTTTTTCTGGTCTTTGGCAATGATTTTGATTTTTGAGGCGATGGTTTTGACTATGGTGGCGCATGCCACAGCGGCGAATAGGGTGCACACAGTCTTTATTGTTTTATTGAGCTACCTGATATTTAAAGAGCAAGACTTTAAAAAGAGACTATTAACCTCCATTTTTATGGTAATCGGGGCGTGTCTATTGATCTTGGGGAGTTGATTCTAATTATCTGGGGGTGATACCCTCCTCTCACTAATAGTCATAAAACCGAGGTCTTATGGGTCGAATTTTTGAAAAGCGTAAAGAGAAAATGTTTGCCCGCTGGGCAAAGAATGCCAAGGCTTTTACCAAGATAGGGAAAGAAATCGCAGTGGCCGTAAAGCTTGGCGGTGGTGACCCTAACAATAATCCAAGATTAAGGATGGCGATTCAGACCGCGCGGTCATTGAATATGCCTAAAGATAGAGTAGAGGCCGCGATTAAGAGAGCCACATCGAAGGATGCCGAAGATCTGCATGAGGTAGTTTATGAGGGATATGCTCCACATGGCATCGCTATCATCATTGAGACAGCCACAAATAATAATACTCGTACTATCGCCAACGTTCGTTCCATTATGACCAAGCACGGAGGGACAATTGGAACGTCTGGTTCACTTGATTACTTGTTTCAACGACGCGGCACTTTTGTCGTAGGTAAGCCCGCAGGAGATTTAGACGAATTCGAGCTCGACCTAATTGATAATGGTCTTGAGGATATGTTTGAAGGAGAAGATGGTAATCTAATCATCTATTGCTCGTTTGAAAATTTTGGAGCGATGCAGGCTGCGCTAGAGAAGCATAAAGCCGAGCTAAAAAGCGCTGGTTTGCAGAGAATCGCTGCTAATTATTCCTCCTTGGCTGCTGAAAAAGAGAAGGAGATTGAAGAGTTGGTGGCGGCCTTAGAAGAAGATGATGACGTTCAGCACGTTTACACAAACCTCAAGCCGGCTGAATAATCTTATTGTAAATGTGGTGTAACTAGTCAGGTAACTTATATATTTTTTGGTCTAGGGTGTAGTTTGACTACATTTTAATCGGGCGTATCATATCGCCTCGAGTGAAGGTGAAGCATGGAAATCAATCTGGAAAATAATGAGTTTGTAAATCACGGGCTTGAATCAGGCGATGATTTCGATAAATCAGAAATTGGCGGAGGTAGTTCGGACCTGAGAGGTGAGGAGTTGCTAAAAGGCCCAGCGACGGCGAGCGCACAAAAAGAGTTGTTTAACAAAGCTATCGGGCTGTCAGGAGCATGGGACCAGTATTTCGTTAATCTAGAGGACCTTCCAAATAAGAGTGTGAGGGCAGAAGCCTGGAAGACTCAGTTGTTTCCTGATCGTAAACGGATTGAGTTGACCTTTGCTGACTTAGCTAGTCTTGATGTGGCTAATAAAAATATTATAGGAAGAATTGATAATGCGGTTCGTGGGGCTGCATTATCGGTGCCGATTGATCCCTCTCGAATATCAGAAGCTTTATGTCGCACCCTTAATCTTTGCGATTTCTCTCAGGATGTAAGGAAGCCTGCCCAGAGGGAGCTACGCAAAGGATCAATGGAGACTGTTACAAAGTTGAAGTTGGTGCTGGACTCATCTGTCAGATTAGATTCAGGTTCTCCTCGTATTTTGGTTGTTGATGAGTTGCCGAAAGCCCTAAAAAAGATCTATCCACAAGAGATCGGAACTTTAGATCTGGCCCAGCAAGGAAAAATTCTGGTCTTTAGTGAGAAGGTAGGTTTACCAAAGCAGGGCAAAAAAGGATCAATTGAGTCTCTATTGGCTCCCCAGACGCTCTCTGTTTATGACGATATTCACTCCTTACAGAGAAGGCAGACTTTCATTAAGCAACAATATGCAGAAGAAGGTCGGGAGATAGCCGAAATGGTGGCTACTCTCGGTAAAATTCGCGACGATTTTAGTTCAGTTTTAAGAAAAGCTCCCTCAGATGAGTCTCCAAAATCCAAGGCATTAAGAGAAGAGATGCAAGCTGGCTTTAGAGAAAGGGCTACTACAGCTATTTCTCAGCATCTCTTTATTTTTGAGAATGCAGTTGATCAAAATAAAAAATCCGCACATGCCCATTTAGTAAAAGCGATGGAGTTTAAAGACTCTTTAGGTAGGCAGAATGACTACAAGTCGCGAATGCTACTGAATCATGCACTTGATGCAGCTAATAAAAGGCGTGTTGAGATAGCCAAGAAAGATAGATATGTCAGTGAAGATGCAACTCTAGTTGAGCAAAAATTGGCCGAGCTCAGAAAGGTTTTCAAAAATTATCGACAAGCGATAGAGATAGCCGCGATTGAAAGGGCTTCGACCCCAGTGGCTTCAGCCACCTTGCTTTTTAAGCCAGAGAAAGTAGTCCGAGCAGCCTTCCTACAGGTACAAATCGATCATTTCTTAGGAAGGTGTGATATCGAGCCGCCCCAGGCGGAGGATGTTAAGGTAGCTCCTTATCGGCAGTTCGCGGAGATAATGCACGGTTATTATAAGGAGTTTACTCAAGCGGCATCTAAGCGAGATCTTA
>CAZWGK010000086.1:0-10229 GCA_964633685.1 uncultured Bdellovibrionales bacterium
ATTGGGTAAAATCTCTGAAGGTTCTATTTGGGGTGTTATTTTGAGTATGAAGACGATTGCCGCAGAGCTAAATACTGTATTGGTAACCGATTGCGGCTCGACCACAACAAAAGCCGTATTATTCGAAAATACCCCGGAGGGCTGGCGACAAACATTTAGAGGCGAGGCGCCTACTACAGTTGAAGCTCCAGTTGCAGATGTCACGGTGGGGGCGATAAATGCATTTACAGAGATTCAAGAAGTAAGTGGAAGAAAAGTTCTTGATGAAAAGAGCCCCAATTTGCCATTTGAAATATCGGCTAATGATTCAGCTCAGGGAATTGATTTATACCTATCAACAAGCTCTGCCGGCGGTGGATTGCAAATGATAGTGGGAGGGGTTGTTAAAGAGATGTCTGCTCAATCAGCGGAGCGGGCAGCTTTAGGTGCAGGGGCGATAGTTTTAGATACATTATCGGCGGATGATGGCCGAGAAGAGCACGAGAAGATCGAGAGGATTCGACATTTAAAGCCTGATATAGTTCTGATTACTGGCGGAGTTGATGGCGGAACAAAGACTCACGTCGTTGAGGTAGCAGAGATGTTATTAGCCGCATCTCCAAGACCTCGATTCGGAGATACTTTAAAGTTGCCGGTAATTTACGCTGGAAATAAAGAAGCAAGAGCCGAAGTTGAGTCAATTTTAAAACCAATAGCAAGCGTTGAATCTGTAGATAACATTCGACCGACTCTCGAAGAAGAAAACCTAAAGCCCGCACGAGACATGATTCATGATTTCTTTTTAAAACATGTAATGAGCCATGCTCCAGGGTACGCCAAATTGCTATCTTGGACTCCAGTGCCAGTCATGCCAACACCAGGCGCTGTGGGTAAGATGATACATGAGTTTGCACTAAGAAGAGGCCTGAATGTGCTAGCTGCTGACATTGGTGGAGCCACGACCGACGTCTTTAGCGTATTTAGAAATAGCAGTGGCCAACCATTTTTTAACAGAACAGTAAGTGCCAATCTTGGTATGAGCTACTCAGTCGCTAATGTTCTTATCGAGGCCGGTGGAGAGGCTATAGCTAAATGGTTGCCGTATGAAATTTCTCAGAGAGAAGTCCATGATCGCCTCAGAAATAAGATGATTCGTCCCACCTCAATTCCACAAAGTTTAGAGGATTTGTATCTTGAGCAGGCGGTGTGTCGAGAGGCTTTAAGTTTAAGCTTGGAGCATCATAAGAGTCTGGCTGTAGGGCTAAGTGGTCAAAAACAGCGCAGGGGAATCGCCGATATTTTTTCGCAATCAACGGGCGATGAAAGTCTAATAAATATGAAGGCTCTAGACTTAGTTATTGGTTCTGGTGGCGTGTTAAGTCATGCTCCTGATAGGAAACAGGCTGCATTGATGATGATTGATGCATATCAGTTAGAGGGAATCACTCAGGTCGCAGTAGATTCAATATTCATGTTGCCTCATTTAGGTGTTTTCTCCGAGGTTCATCCAGAAGCTGCTGAGCAGATCCTTACCAGAGATTGTTTGGTTAATATCTGCCATGTAGTCGCACCAATATTTCCCTTAAAATACCCTGGTCAGGTGGTCGCTGAAGTATATCTGGATGGCGTATTGGTGGGTAAAGTTCTCAAGAGTGAAATGGCTGTTTGTGCTGATGTTTCTAATAGAAAAGGTCTTTTGAAGGTAGTTCCTATAAAAGATTCAGTTGATGTGGGCGCTGGTCCGGGGAAAACAATAGAGCGTCAGGTTGATCTGGGTGATGTAGGTTTAGTATTGGATGGTCGAAATCGCCCCCTAATTTTTGCTGATGATTCAGCTGGCAGGGTCGAATTTCAAAAGAAAATATTTAAAGCTTTTGGTCTTCAAGGAATCTGATATGGGAGCCATATTTGCCCCGGGATTACTAGCTCAAAAAAACACTAAATTTGTCAAAGTGAGAGAACTGCCTATCAAGGGTCATGTGCTAGTCAAGAAAGGAGATGAAGTAAGAGCCAACTCAGAAGTTTTAAGAGCTGAACTCCCGGGTAATTTAAATATTCTACGCGTATCAGATCGCATGGGGATTGAACCTGAAGAGGTTTTGCTGGCCATCAAAAATAAGGGTCTTGATATAGGCTCCAAAATAAATATTGGCGATATATTGTGCGAAAGCTCTGGGTTGTTTGGTTTGTTTCGCTCTCAATTCAAATCTCCTTGTGCCGGAATAATTGAATTTATCTCAAAAACAAATGGACATGTGGGAGTAAGAGAGCCGGCGATCCCTTTGAGTATTAATGCATATATTTCAGGACGCGTGAGCGATATTGTTCCTGAAAAATCGGTTGCGATTGAGAGCGAAGGTGCGAGGGTTCAAGGAATATTTGGAGTTGGGGGAGAGCGTGTAGGAACATTAAAGATTCTGCAGATACCTAACAACAAGGTATTGGCGTTATCTGATCTGCCCCCTGATATTCAGGGCAAGATTCTAGTTGGGGGAATGTCTCCGACACAAGAATTTTTAAAAGAGACTGCCAATCGCGGTGCTGTTGGTTTAATCACAGGCTCAATAGATGATACAGCCCTGAAGGGATATTTGGGATTTGATTTAGGTGTAGCGATAACAGGTGATGAGGATTTGCCTATGACAGTTATTGTTACCGAGGGGTTTGGTAACTTAGCTTTGTCGGATCGGGTCATAAGCACACTAAACGATTTTGATGGATTTGAGTGTTCGATAAACGGGGCAACTCAAGTGAGGGCAGGAGCAATAAGGCCTGAGATTTTGATTTCACATCGGGAGTTGGTAGAAAAAAACAATAATTCTCAGGGAGTTGGATTGTCGTTGGGCCTTCGTATAAGACTAATTCGGGTGCCTTATTTCGGGCAATTTGCCACAGTAGCCGAGCTGCCCAATGAGCCCGTGGTCATAGAAACTGGGGCAAAAACCCGGGTTTTGAAAGCCAAATTGGAAGATGGTACACTCGTAACTGTTCCGAGAGCTAATGTTGAGATTGTTTCTTAGCTCTGTGTTTCAAACGTCACCGAGGTGTATCAGGGATGTTTTCTAAACGAGATTCAGAGGAAGATTCCTTTGGTCATCTTAATGCAAATAAAGCAAGCATGGGTCAATTAATAACAGGACCGATTGAGATAACTGGATTTGCCCAGAATTATGCCTGGGGCAAGCGAGGCCGGGATTCATTGGTGGCAGAGCTAATAAATCAAACAAGCACAGATTTGCCATTTGCTGAGCTTTGGTACGGGTCTCATCCTAACGGCTCATCGGATTTGATCATAAATAGTAAGTCGATTGGATTTAGGGCGACCCTGGAGGAGCATGCCGAGGAGCTATTAGGTGATTCACTCAGAAAGAAATATGGAGATACTCTACCTTTTCTTTTTAAAATTTTATCAGTAGGTGGAGCGCTATCTATTCAATTACATCCAACTAAGGAGCAGGCTGCTAATTTAAACAAACAGAAACCTGATTTATATAAAGACGATAATCATAAGCCTGAAATTGCGATTGCATTAACCCCAATCACGATGTTTTATGGGTTTAGGCCATTTACTGAGTTGGCTGCAAATCTAGAAAGCACTCCGGAGCTAAGACATCTAATTAGTGAGTCGCTGATATCTGATTTTTTAAATTCTAAGTCTGAAGAGTCGGCGAGAGTGGCTTTGAAAGAGCTATATAGAGAGCTAATGTGTTCTACTTTATCCGAGCATGGCCGAAATAAATTAAATATTGCCTGCGCTGAGTTAGTTTCTAGGTGTAACTCTTCGATAGAGGGTAGCTCAGAGAATGCCCTCGTGGCTCATTTGGCCAAGAGTTATCCAGTTGATGTCGGTCTGTTCGCGCCTTATCTAATGAATATCATCACAGTGCCAGTTGGTGAGGCAGTCTACACTGAGCCCTGCGTTCCACATGCTTATTTGTCGGGCGATATGGTCGAAGTCATGGCTAACTCGGACAATGTGGTCAGAGCTGGCCTAACGCCTAAGACATGTGATGTAGAGACTCTGACATCTATAATAGATTGTCGGATGGGACTTCCGGATTTGGTGAGACCTTCTGGCCTAGGTAGCGCTGAATTTAAAAGATATGTGACTGCTGCCAAAGAGTTTGAAGTTCAGGTACTTCAGTCCAGTGTAGAGGTTTCAAACATAACCAAAAATAAACCTGAGTTGCTATTTCCACTTAATTGTAAGGGTTCCATCAAGTGGGGAGAGGATGCTTCGATTGAGTTTCAGAAAGGTCGAGCAGTTTTGATTCCATCCTTTTTGGGCAAATACTCAGTACAGCTCGACGAGGGCAGCCTTTATAGGGTTATTGTACCCTCTTAAGCTCAGCCATGTTTTTGAAGTCATACTCAGGAAATCTGGTCATAAATGTTATGGCCCAGATTGCCAACTCGGCCGTGCTTGTCATAAAGCTTCCGGTGAATTGATAAGTAAATATAAATAGAAATAGTGAGAGGCTGTATAAATTGGCGTAGACTCTGGTGAGATAAAAAAGGGCCATCTGCAGAGTTAGTTTAATAATAAATCCATAAATCCCGTAAGTAGCGAGTAGTTCAGCCATGGAATTAGGAATTCGCATAGTCGCATTAGCATAGAGCGCGCTATACCAATATCGATAATGCTCCATAATCAGATCGTGCCCAAGAATTTTGATCTGACCGGGACCAATTCCAAATATTGCACCGTGATTTTTTAACAAAGCAGAGGCGAAATAAAATGAGTCACTAATTCTACCTTTGGTTGAGGTATCAGTGCCGAAAAGAATATTTTGTATTCGATGAAAAATCGGATTTTCAGGCCAGCTTATAAAAGCTACTACAGTAACAATTAACCCCATAAAAACTGAATAAGAAATGAATCGAGATGTGGTTCTGGGTAAAACTGAAAAATAAAAACCCAGGCAAAATAAAAGGCTCGCTGCAATTCCCGCTACGACACCGAAAGAGAGCGAGGCTAATAGTGGCAAAATAATTGCTAATCCGGTGATTAATGGCGCCCTAGATAATCCAAGGATAATTCGTAGTATAAAAAAGATTGCTATTGGACTGAAGAGGAGCGCGTAGTGAGAGGGTTCGTAGGCAAACATCTGAAGTCTTGGAAAAGGTTCAACCCCAGGGGAGATCGGCAATTGATTCCAGATAATTTCTTTCAGAGATGGAATCATTAGCGCAAAAAAAGCCAGGCCGATTAAAAGACAATTTATGATTACGCTTGTTGTAAAAATATTGCGTAATGAAGGTCCAAGTTTCTTAAGGGTATGCACAACTGTAAAAGTAAAAATTAGTAAGGTGAAAACGTTTATCGTTGAGACCAGATAAGATTTAATCTCAATGGATTTAGCCAGGTGGAAGGGGACAGGTAATAAGAGGAAAAGCATCCAGCACGATATTCTTTTTACTTGGCCTTCCTTTAGTAACCAATAAATAAAAAAGGGAGTTAATAGAGTTGTGTATAGAAGTCCCTGAGGTAAGAGAAGGCTATTAAAAAAAATAATTATAATTGCTATAAACGTATAAACTGGCTGTGTGGTTTTAGTAATCATGGATTTCTTTGGTTCTAGGTAGTTTGCCAGGGTATTTGTAGGTATGCCAAGACATTTTTGTTGCGGAACATTCCAAAAATTGAGAGCTTCAAGGCGTTAATAAGCGAGAAACATTCATGTCGTCAAAATTAAATTCTGATTTTATTGAAGGTCAAGCCGTTTGGAAACTAGTAGCCTCTCAAGTAGAGGAGCTTTTTGGTTTTATGCTTGCTGCGGTATTCGGACTAGTCAGAGTTATTAAAGTTAATTGGATAGTTTTTATTATTAGCTTGCTGGTGTGTCTAGGATTGGCACACAAAATGGCCGGGAAAAAAGTTGAAATATTTCGCGCTGAGATGGTGATTAATAATAATCAGGAGCCCCGCCGAATCTTTGGCGTACAGATTGATACTTTAAATAAGTTGGTGGCGGGACAAAGATATACCGAGATAGCCGACAAATTAGGAATCCCCGTGGAGCAGGCCCAAAAGATAGTGGCGTTGGATTCTCAAAATATTTACCGCGCACCCCTTATTCATGATTCTACTCCAAAGGGGCCACCTTTTTATGTGATCGTAGATACCAAGGAGAGATTTAATTTAAAGGATATTGAGGCAGGAGTAATAAAATATCTGAATGATACTCCTTACCAAAAAAAAGTATCCACGATTGCATATGAAACCTCAAATAAGGAGCTCCAGTTTTGGGAAAAGCGGGTAACTGAGATTGATGATATACTCACTAGGCTCAGCTCAGATGTTAACCCGGATATGGCCTCAACGAATGCCAAAGTTATGGCCTCTTTATTAAAAGAATTACGAATGGCGAAAAAGCAGGTTAATAAACTACGAAATATTCTTAGTTTTCATATAAACAATGCAGAGCTACGAATGGGTTTTACTCCCGAGGTAAAGATTAGCGGCAGCGATAAAAAAGTCTATTATATAGCAGGTATAGCCGCTGCTTTGGCACTAACGGTTATGTGGTCAATTATTCGAAATATAGAGCTGAAATCTCAGGCCTAAATAATCGATATTTTTAACTGAAATACCGTTTAGGAAGGTAATTTTTGTGCCGATTCCATTGCTGTATGGAGGGCGGATTTCCTAAAAAAAACGACCATAGTCGCTCTGGGCTTTTGTGCTCACTAAGGAGCTTTTCTAGACGATCGGCACCGTGGTTCTTGTTTATAATAATTGCACTATTATCTATATCTGTCTGGGATTGGTCACGATCTGTTACCCGAGATAGAATCGCATCTCGTTTCGATGCGCGAGTAGATTACATATCAAATCAAACCTTAGAGAGATTAGATGATTATCTGAATACGCTCAAAGCCGGAGTGGGTTTGTTTAATGCCTACGGCCATTCCAACGTTAGTCGCGAATACTGGCGTCAATTTGTATCAACCATGGACATTCAACATAGGTATCCAGGAATTCAGGGTTTGGGATTTGCCAAATGGATTCCAGCCGATTCAAAAATTTCGGTGGAGCAAAAAATCAGGAGCGAAGGGTATCCATTTTTCAAGATTATTCCAGAGGGTGAACGGGCAGATTATTCATCAATCATTTATCTTGAGCCGCTTGAAGGGCGCAACATAAGAGCTTTTGGCTACGATATGTATTCAGAGCCTGTAAGAAGGGAGGCGATGATTCGTGCTCGAGATTCTGGTCGAGAGGCTTTATCGGGACGAGTTACTTTGGTTCAGGAGACTACAACTGATATTCAAGCAGGGTTTCTTCTATATTTACCAGTCTATAGGACATCTGCAGTTCCGCTATCTGTAGAGAGCAGGATAGAGGAGCTGGTGGGTTGGGTTTATGCCCCATTCCGGGCAGGTGATTTTGTAAGGGGTATATTTGGTGATTCAATAGCAGATCTGTCGGTAAGATTGAGTGTGGCCGGGGAGAGCGAGGAACTTGTCACAGCTGTAATCGGAGACGATTACGATTCAGAGTTCGCGCAAGAGAGAACCATATCATTTGGTGGACAAAATTGGATCATTGAGGTCAAGCCAAGTCGAGCCCTCCTTGAGCTTTGGGGACACGATTTTCCTAACTGGGTAGGAATGGCGGCCATAGCTATTAATTTCCTGGTTCTTGCATTGATTGGTTCGTATCTTAGGACCGACACGAAAGCATCCAAGCTTGCTCAAAAAATGTTAGAGGCGGAGCGTTCTACAATAAATGAAGTTGATAAACGATTTAGAGCAATTGCAGAGTCAGCTCCAGTGCTGATCTGGACCACTGCCGAGAATTTAAGTCCAACTTATTTTAATCAGAGCTGGATTGATTTCACTGGTCGTAATTTAGAGACTCAGTTGGAAAACGGATGGTTGGATAGTGTTCATCCCGACGATCTAGTCGCTTTTGAAAGCGCGTTTAAGGATGCACATCAAAAGAAGGAGCCATTCGAAATTGAGTATAGGTTAAGAAGGAAAGACGGCGTCTACCGATGGATTCATCATGTCGGAAGCCCAATTTGTTCAGGTCCGGGTCAATTTGAGGGGTATTTGGGCGTTGGATCTGATATTCAAGCCACTAAAGAAGCCGTCGAAGCACTTCAGACGGCACGAGAGCAATCAGAGGCTGCCAATAGAGCAAAGAGTGAATTTTTGGCAAACATGAGTCATGAGATTCGAACTCCCATGAATGGTGTAATCGGAATGACGGAGCTTGTTTTAGAGACCAAGCTAAATCCTGAACAGAAGGATCTTCTTGAGACAGTAAATTACTCAGCCCGAGTTCTCTTAGGCATTATAAACGATATTCTCGATCTATCAAAAATTGAAGCTGGAAAGATTGAATTAAGCGACGTGAATTTTGATATTCACGATTTGATCAAGGGCACTGTTAATACATTTAAGTCCCGCACCGATGAGAAGAAGATTTCATTGATTGCTGAAATCAGTCCTTCTCTACCAAAAATTGCTTTTGCTGATGATGTGAGGGTGCGGCAGGTTTTAATTAACTTGATCGGGAACGCCATTAAGTTTACCCCTGAATGGGGAGGTATTGTGGTCAGGGCTGAGGCCAAAGCTGAGGCTCCCGGTAATTTTGAATTCCATCTTTCTGTCTCTGATACTGGAATAGGCATCCCTAGTGACAAAGTAGATAAGATATTTGAACCTTTCACCCAAGCGGACGGGGCAACAACAAGAAAATACGGTGGTACTGGTCTTGGGTTATCGATTGTTAAGAAAGTAGTTGATGTTATGAATGGTAAGGTTTGGGTTAATAGCCAGGAGGGCATGGGCTCTACTTTCCATGTTATTGTACCCATGAGGTACCCAGACCCAGCTACTCTATCCGTTGTAGAGCCTCATTCTAGCAAGAAGAAATTGGCAGATATTTCCATAGTGGAAAAGGCGAGAGTGCTTGTAGTTGAGGATAACTCCGTGAATCAAAGACTGGCCAAAGCAATTCTCGAAAAGATGGGATGCGTTGTCGACTTAGCAAATGATGGACAGCACGCCGTTGAGATTATCAAAGACCGTAGCACTGATTATCAAATAATTTTTATGGATTGCCAGATGCCGATTCTTAATGGATTTGAGGCAACCCAGATTATTAGAGAGAGGGAGAAAGATAGCAACAGCCATATTCCTATTGTTGCAATGACGGCCAATGCCATGTCTGGAGATAGAGAAATATGTCTTAACTCCGGTATGGACGATTATGTCTCTAAGCCTTTAGATCGGGATCTCTTACAAGAGGTTTTAGCTAAGTTCGTATCAATTAGAGCCGCGGCATAAAGCTCTTACAATCAGACAATCTTACCGCTCGGCCATTTTTCTATAAAAGCGAGAAGAGCATCACGAGACGGAACTTTATCATACCCTGGTTCAGTTAATAATCGCATCGGATACCCAGATAATACCTGCTCGATCTGCACGTTCTTGTTGTTAATCGTAAAGTGAAGCCTCCAAGGGCCGCAGCCGATCAAGAATCCGCCAGCTTTTCTCTTTCTGATACGGCGGGTTCGATGTGGTGATGGGTCTCTCTCTAAAAGCTCTTTGGCTCGGGGGTAGAAGTCTTCTGCCCATTCTTCCTTTAGCCAGAGAAGTTGCTCTTGTGCTAGGGCCGTCATTTTCATATTAAAGCTCGGCGGGGCCAATAGATAAGATTCCACCTCTTTTAGCCATCCGATTGATGATTCGGGAAATGAGTCGACTTCTGGGATGTATGGCTTTATATCTAAGATCGGTGTGCCATCTATTAAATCAAGTTCTCCTACTTCTATAATATTATCTGAAATTTTTAATAATTTAGTGCAGGTGATCCCGATTGGATTCGGACGGTGAGGGGATCTTGTTGCAAATACTCCTCTTCTTATTCCTGGGCCCCTAGGTGGAAGCACCATCTGCCGCCATGTCTCATTTCTATGAAACCACCAAACTAGCCATACTCGCTCAAAACCACTTAAGTAGCGGAGGGCATTCTCATAGCCTTCGCCTTTGAGCAATTCAATAGTATTTACCTGAGAATTAGCATCTGCATCGGGTTGGTGAGGAGCCTCGAACTTTGTACGCATCGATGTGCGTGCAAAGCCAATAGGTTTTACTTTAAGTTCTAGCTCGCTCATTTAATGTTTCAATCTCGTGGCTCAAATCTAACCCGATCTCTTTCATTGGTAATAGCATTGTCTCCCCAATTGTGAGGGACAATAGGATCGTTAAATGGAAATCTTCCTTCATCATTTGGA
>CAZWGK010000087.1:0-10222 GCA_964633685.1 uncultured Bdellovibrionales bacterium
TTTGACACTAGTATTCAAGCTCTAGAAAAATTAGGCCGTGCTTTAGAGGGATTTGATTCAACCACAACTGGCGGGGTTCCAGATGGTGGTGGTGTAGCTTGGACCTTCCCTAACGATATTGCCCTGCAAACTCAAGAGATTCTCGACAGTATTACAGCTCTTGATTCTGCCCGTACCGTTGAGGTTGCAGCTGAGCAGGTAAGTGTTGCTGGTCGATTGGCTAGATTGGACAATCAGATTTCAATTATGGATACCCTTAAATTCAATTTGAATGAGGTATTAACAGGCACCCAAGGCGCAGACGTCTTCGAGTCTGCAACCAATTTAAGTAATGCTCAGAACTCACTACAGGTATCAATGGCGGTAAGCGGGTCTATCCTTAAAATCAATCTTCTAGATTACCTATAGCCAATTATAATGCTGTTTTAGATATTTTAGGTCTTCTCGGATGTCTTCGGGCATCTTAATAAAAGTGTAATAAAAAAAGATATCTGCGGTTTTGATATCTTAAGCCAAGGAAGGCGGAGAGTTTCATGCTGATATTAACTAGGAAACCTGGTGAAAGTATTTTTATCGGGGATCAGATCAAGGTCACGATTGTTGAAATTAAGGGGAGTCAGATTCGACTAGGAGTTGAGGCCCCTAAAGATCTTCGAATTTATCGTGAAGAGATTTATCAGCAGATTCTCGAGGAGAACAAGCAAGCGGCAGGACCCGAGGGCTCGGCATCTGATGTTGAATCGATCGCTGCCCAGTGGAAGTCTACCGCTAAAACTGAGCGAAAGGTTTCTAAACTTTCGGTTGGTGGTAACGGATTAAAGGTTAATAAGAAGCGTGACGGAGATAGCTCCGATGAATAGCGAAAATAAAAAAATGATCACGTTTCAGAGCACTCGTTTTGGCGAATTCACGGTCGCAGAGGAGACCCTCATAGTTTTCCCCGGCGGAGTCGTTGGGTTTCCAGAGGAAGAGCGATTTGTAATTTTAGAGCATAAAGAGCCTTTTTGTTGGCTGCACTCAGTTGATAATCCTAATTTAGCTTTTGTCGTAGTTGAGAGTGGTGAATTCGGAGAAGGATACAAGTTTAACCTACCCTATGAGGAGTCGAAAATTAATCTGAAAGCTGACGATGAAGCTGCGGTATTGGTTATAGTTACCTTCAGAAATGCGCCAGCTATGACCACAGCAAACCTAAAAGCCCCCCTAGTAGTGAATTTAAGAAACAGACGGGGTATGCAGTTGATTCTTGATGACCAACGTTTCTCAACTCGTACTCCGCTTTGGCAGGATGAAACCAATAGCGAAAAAAAATAATTAATTTTAAAGTTGTTCCAACGCCATTAAAGTACAGGCCAAAGGAATTGGTCCCATAGCTCCTATAACTATCTGGAATTAGGCAACATTCGCTGTTCGGGCTACGCATTCATCTGGCTAATCTTTGATTAAGTACTTTTCATAAATCGCCGATAACTATCTTAGGGCTGCATTGGTTGGAAGTTTTTCTTCAGCGCACCGTAAATTTTATTTGCAGGTAAATACTTATGGATTTTGAAACTTCAAGTATCGGCGATAAGGCTTTAATCAAAGTAACAGAGGACCTTGATTCAGAGCAATCTGGTGAGGCTCTTCGACAAGCTTTTAACAAGGTATTCGATGCCGGTACACGCACAGTGGTTTTAGATCTTTCCGATGTTAGAATAATTAACTCCTACGGAATTGGGAAAGTTTTAATGTGCTACAAGCGCTTGAAGTCAGACAACGGTGTCTTGATGGTAAGACCCCTTCAGGGCTTTGTTAAAGAGACATTTGAGTTGTTGATGCTCGACAAACTATTGCCAGTTTTTGACGAAGAGTAAATTTAACTTTTCATTTGGTCAAAAGCTTCTGTATGGAAAGGTCTCCGCAGCTACTTTTAATCCATGAGCCAGGTTCGATAGCCCGAGACTACAAGGACTTTTTCAAAGTCGAAGGCTGGAATTACGAGTTGGCTGCCGTTCAGGAAGAGGGGATAACTGCCGCACAGAATAACAACTATGAGGTGATAATTACCGATCTTGATCTTTTGGGAATCTCAGCCGCTGATTTTATTTCCACAATCCGTGCCGCTAAGGCAAGTCAGGCTGTGGTCGTGGTAGAGGGTGATGCCAAAGCAAGAGAGGGCATCAAGGCTCTTAAGGCTGGCGCTATAGATTTTCTACAAAAACCGATAGACCCACGATTCTTAAAGGAGGCAATTGAGCGAATTGTCGGAACTTTAAGAGAAGAAGCCCAATTAATTAAACTAGCCCAGTGTCTTGATGGCTACAGTGCTCGATATAATTTTGCCACTGCTGATATTGGCTGCTGTTCGTTTTTGCCTCCACTTCTTAATGATCTTCATCATGCTGGCATAATCGATCTAAATACAAAATTAAAAATTTCCTTAGCTTTTCAAGAGGCACTAACAAACTCAGTTGAACATGGAAATCTTGAACTGCCATCTGTATGGAAAGATGAATACGATGCTGATGGAAATGATAAGTTTTCTCTTATGAAAACAGCGCGCTTAGCTGACCCTAAGTACGCTAATCGCCGTATAATCGTAACCTGCCAGGTTGAGAATAATGAGATTCGTCTCACAATAAACGATGAGGGTCCTGGCTTTAATGCACCCAAAGGCGATCGACTTTCACTCAACGACCAAGATGAGCTGTTGATGTATGGGCGTGGTTTGAGAATTTTGTACGGGGCGATGGATCGAGTGGCTTTTGATTCAGACGGAACGTGTGTGAGTTTGGTAAAAAAGATTGAAAGGAGGCCTAATGGCACTCAAGTTTAGATTAAAGGGTTTGGCAGAGACTTTTATTGATCATATTACATGTCCGGGCTGCAAATCATGTGAATCTGATGACTCTCATTTTAGTACTGAATTCACCAAAGTCACTCTCGAGGGTATCTGCGTAATTGTGCAGTGCAAGGGATGTGGAGAGATATTTGTCCCCGAGAAGCAGCGGTTGGGAATTCTCAACCCCCAGGAGTTGCGTAAGGCGGTTGAATTAGATTCAGTTGAAAC
Source organism: uncultured Bdellovibrionales bacterium (assembly GCA_964633685.1). GTDB lineage: Bacteria > Bdellovibrionota_C > UBA2361 > UBA2361 > J135 > JAWXBT01. Next base: position 3,053 of record CAZWGK010000087.1, read on the forward strand.
AGGTGAGCCATTAATGGCAAACATGGATGCAGCTGTGCTCCACGCAGAGCGCATGAACGCCATCCGACGTGGCGAAATGCATTAGAGCAATCTAACGAAAATGTTTATTAGCCCTTGAGGCTCTCAAGGCACAAGCCGTGCTTTTTGAGGGCTGCGCTCAAACCTATCTTGTCGATAGTACGAATCATGTTAGTGGAGAGGCGTAAGCGTAGGAACTTCTTTAACTCAGCAACGTAGATTCTCTTTGTCTGAATATTTGGTTCGAAATAGTGGCTGGTCTTATTGTTAGCGTGGCTAACACGGTTGCCCATTTTCTTCATCTTGCCGGAGATCGCACATTTACGAGACATAATTACCTTTCAAATCACTGAAATCAGGAGGGAAGAATGCCAAAAATAGAAGGAAAAGGCAATATCTGGTCGGAATCATTATTGAAACTCGGATGCTCTAAGTATCTAAAATAACTCAACAGATCTGATTACTGGTAGTTTTGAACCATCATCCCCTTGATTTCGACTCACATATGCCCTCATGAAGTAGGTAGAGGTGCTATAATCAACCTTGGCGAGAATTTGGAACCATTGCGAGCTCGTTCTAAGAAGTGAGCCGTAAACCGAGTAGTCCGAGCTAGAAAGTATTTGATCGTCAAATAAATCGAGATTTACATTATTGATAGGCTCCTCACTTTCCCTTTTTTGAATGATTTGAGCCACTACATCGTCGTCAATATCTAGAACTGCTCGGAGAATAACCGGTGGTGCAAGATTAACGTTTATTTGGTTGGAGGCAAATACGGTTATTAGAGGGTCAAGTTTTCTTAACCGGGCGGGAGTAAAGCCTGGAATTGTTGCTAACTCGCCAATCCGTTTAACCCCTGTGTTTGCAAATGTGTTTTCTGGTAGCTCTCCCTCAAGTCCCTCGATAAAGTCTCCATCTGGATCGGAGTATGAATCGCTGTCGGCATCCATATAATCAATAAGCAGAGAAACAAGTTCCTCTGATTTGAGATGCCGACCCGAAAACAATTTTGTATGGTCGACCTCTTCTGTATCATTGTCAAAATCAAGAGTAGGCGATTTAAATAATCTTACTAAAGCGTCTCTTAATTTCTTATTTACAGTGCCTCCGGCTATTAATCCTCTGATGGGAAACTTTTGATCCTCAGCCTGAATCTCCATCTCAATATTAAGACCAGGCTCATTAATCCCTAAAACCTCTGGCACTGGGATTGCTTGTCCTTTTAAAAATGTTGCCCAAATATCTTTGGGTGAGTCTACGTCTAGAGAGGCATCTTTTGAGAGCAATACTCTCGCAAAATTAATGGCTGACTTTAAAAGGTATTCGGCTTGGACTCTTTTTAAGGCGGCGTTGTTAATTCTTGATTCTCGGAAAGAGCTCTGACTGAGATTAACAACAATAATGCTGCATAGTGCGACTACAAAAACTACAATTAAAAGAGCCATCCCACCCTCAGAATCCTTTAAAAAAGGCTCTTTCAGGGGGATGGCAGAGTTCTCGCAATTCCCGCTGCTGATACGGGTTAAGCTAAGCGAATTAGTTTTTTTGGAGGAATTAAAATTTAGCACATTAGATTATTTTCGGCTGCTTTCTCTTCATCTCCCGAGAGTGCTGTAAGTATGCATCGGGCATCATCTCTGATCATGGCAGAGAGACCATTGATCAATCCAACATGGCGATTGACTTCATCCCAATTGCCTTGAGTCATATGCTCACTCAGTTTGATCGCCAGGTCGCGTTGTTTCGCCAAAATAGTATCGTAAGATTTTAGTCGCTCAGAGACTCCTTGAGGAATGTTTTTCTTTTTCTCCAAGGAACATTTCGCACTAATAATTGCCTTCTCTAGATCGGAGAAGGAGGTGAAGAGTCGCTCGATTATGTTTGTATTCATGTATCTTATCCCTATAAGTACTGTCTAAACTTAAATACCCCAATGCACAACATCTTTGTCCCTGTCATGGTGTGCTTTTCTTTAAGTGCAATTTGCTTGCCAGAGCTAACTCCCTGTAAACTCTACTTACTTTAAATAACCTAAAGTCAGCCTATAGGTCAAAGGAAAGAGGCAGGGCATTATATCTATCTGATTCCTTTAGTCAATTTTATGCTGTATTAATGTAGTACAGGATGATTGAGTAATAGACACTCTTGTTTTGAAAACACCTATTTATGAGTTCAGCAAATCCAGCTTTTGATATCGTAATCATTGGAGGAGGCATCTCAGGAGTAGGAGTTGCTCTGGCTGCTATTCAAAAAGGGTACCGAGTAGCTATTATCGATAAGAATCGAGCAATGCAAGGGACTTCCAAGAATAGTTTGCGAATCATTCATGGTGGTTTTAGGTATCTTCAGAGCTTAGATTTTTTAAGAACCAGAGAGTCTGCCAAAGCCCAAGATGAATTATTAAGAAAATTTGGCGAATTCATTAAGCCCCTGCCATGTGTTATGCCACTGGATGCTTGGGGTTTGAAAAGTGCCCCCTTTGCTCGAGTAGCAGCGAGACTTTATCAACAGTTCATGCCGAAAGGGCATAAGCTTCCACCGCCCAAGGTTTTACCTGCCTCCTTTGTGCACGAGGAAATTCCCATTTTAAAATCATCGAGTACTGAGAACTACTTGTATTGGAATGATGCAGTAATAACCGAACCCTCTTATTTGGCTCAGTTCCTGGTGGAACACCTCATCTCGAAGGGGGTGCGATTTATCGAAGATACCTCGGTTCTGCAGTTAAAATTCACCAACGGTTTTTTTCAAGTGATAGCTGAGAGTAACGGCACTGAGAAAGTTATTTTAGGAAGATCGGTTGTCAATTCTGCAGGTCCTTGGATACAGAGCATTAAGACCTCAGGTGATTTTAAGAGAATTACTCAGGATAGCTGGGCACTTGGCTACAATGTAGTTATTCGAAAACAATTAGAGCAGAAGTATGCTTTTGCAGTAGAGAGCCCTACCGGTCGAATGTACTTTGCTGTCCCACGTGGAAAAAAGACAGCCATCGGGACTGGATACCTTAGATTTGCGGGAGACCCGAGCAAGGGTTCTGTTCCCGAATTGGAGTTAGGCAAGTTTATAGAGGGTTTTAATTCCGCAACCACTCAAGAGAACAGATTGACTCGTGCAGATATAGAGGAAGTGGAGTGGGGCGTTTTGCCTGTAAAATCTTTCTCTAAAGAGGGTATCAATCTCAGAGGTCGACACAGGATATTGCACGATAAAGGCTTTGGCGAAATTCTCTCAACAAAGTACACAACTTTTCTTCCGCAAGGTCGGGAGATAGTCGATAAATATCTTCAGATAGGTAGCCCGGCTTAACACACTGAGGCAGAGCTAGAACGGATATCTCTCTCTAGTTTTGTATAAAGTTCGGATAATCTCTCTTCAAACACAGTCAGGGTAAAATTTTTCTCGGCGTATTGCAGAGCGGCTTCAGCTATCTTGTTCCGATATAGAGGATTTTTAACTAGTAGTTTTATACCTTCTGCCAAGGGTTCAACATGTGGAGCCACTAAAACTGCGACTTCCGGATTTAAGACTTGAGTATGAGTTGGCAGTTCGGTTGCAACGATAGCCCGGCCAGCATGAAGATAAGAGTAGATCTTCATAGGAGTATTGTTCCCTTTACATCGCGGGGAGGCGAGAACATCAGCCTGTTTAAGGTATTCTCCTAGAAGATTTACCGGGCGAGGTCCTGCGATATGAATAAATTTCGATGATGGATGGTCTTTGATCCTGAGATTTAGAATATCCTGATGTTTTTGAGAGCCCCCGATTATAACAAGGTGGCAGTCGGTAAGCTCGGCTTGAATTCGCAGAAAGCTATCTACAAGAAGATCCACGCCTTGATAACTCTCGAGGTTTCCTACGTAGAGAACTATTTGGGCTGAATCAGTGAGCCCGAGCTCTCGTTTGAGATTAACCCCTTGCTCCTCTGAGTTAGAGACCAGTGAAACGTCCCTTAGAATATGAGTGTGTTTGGAGCCGTGTTTGTCGGCCAAGACAGCTAAAGTATCGCAAACCGGAACGACCGCCTGACTAAATTTCACGGCTAATTTTTCAGCCCAGGCCAAGATAGGGTATAGCGGCTTCAAAATTCTCCATTTCTCAGTCGCTTGGAGTGCTATCGAGGAATCCATATCGTAGATGTAAGGAATCCCGAAAAATATCTGTAAAAATATCGCAACAAAGACCGATTCTTCGACCGCGTGTATCAACTCGTACTGTTCTTTGCGATTTGTCCAGCAGAGCCTGATAGCTGCAAAGAAAAAGAATAAATCTACGAGGATCTTCTTGAGCGAAATACCTGGCGGAATTTGTGAAATTTGATTGCAACCAGTGGTGCGATAGATTTGAACGTTGGGAATCTTAATGTCGATGCCCTCGTGGTAAACTAGCAGGTCTACTCGATCACTTTGACTATTGTATTTTCGGCCTAGCACCTCGGCTGCGAGTCGAACTGCAATTGGAGTTCCGCGTTCTTGGTAGAACGGTTGGGGAGCGAGGATTAGGACCTTCATTACTAGCGGATTTCCATTGTTTTTTCGAACTACTAAACCATGGCCAGTTTAAAATTGACCGATAAGTAACCTTATCGGTCAATTAAGTAGAACTTAACCTTGTTTTTTAGCCAAAGTTGCATTCCACGTGGCTACTAACCCGGCAGCCTTAGGGTTTGATAGGACCGCTTTAGCATCACCGCTAGTTACTGAGGCTGAATTGATGACGTCGCCCTGGGTAATCGCGTTAACAACCTTTTGGTCAGCATCACTCTTTACCGCCCCGAATACTGTATGCTTACCATCAAGCCATGGTGTTGGAACGTGTGTGATGAAGAACTGGCTTCCGTTTGTTGCTGGGCCTCTATTCGCCATGGAGAGAATTCCTGGTTTATCGTGAATCAACTTCTGATTAAACTCATCTTGGAATTCATATCCTGGTCCGCCAGTGCCGTTTCCTTTTGGATCGCCACTTTGAACCATGAAATCAGGTATTACACGGTGGAACTTGATTCCATTATAGTAACCACTTTGAACGAGATTAACGAAGTTCGCTGTAGTAATTGGAGTTAGCTCTGTATTTAACACTAGAACGATATCGCCTTTTGTCGTTTTAAGGGTTACTTCAAGTTGGTCTGCTGCCATGACTGTTCCTGCAAATAATACGGTTAATAAAGATAATATACCTAGTCTAATCATGATTAATCCCAAGGTAATAAACTAATTAAAGCAGGTTACCCTGCCGTTGTTAGTTTATAGACTGGTTGAGCAATTAACGGAATACTTTCTGCAATATAAAGCTGTTTTAATTGCGATTTGGGTCTGCAAGCTCTAGTTTTTACTTGCCTGAAGGTCGGCATGTCGCTAACTTTTGAGAGCAGTTCGACCTTACTATACTAGTTCGGGCCGCATTAACAATCTAAAGGAATGATCAATGAAGACCAAAATTATTGGCTCCGGCTTGGTTGCAGCAGCAGTGGTAGCACTTGCTCTCACCTCTAGCCCAGTAACCGCTGAAATACCATCAACAGATTTCGCGAAAGCTTTTGATAAATATCTACAGACTGATGCTGGACGTGATGCTGTAGGCAAAGCTGCCCAAGCTTATTTCAAGAATCTTCAAGAAGCTGCCAAGAAAGAACAAGAAGATAAAGAGAAGGCTGACTTCGAGAATCAATTCAAGAACCCAGTTAAGATTGATATTGGCTCAAGCCCAGTTAAGGGAAATGCTGATGCCAAAGTTACTATTATTGAGTTCTCTGACTTTGAATGTCCATTCTGCACACGTGGTAAAGCAACCATGGAAGAAGTGTTAAAGAATTATCCAAACGATGTAAAAATCGTGTTTAAGAATCTTCCACTCCCCTTCCATCAAAATGCCACCCCAGCTGCTAAAGCCGCTCTGGCTGCAGGCAAGCAGGGTAAATTCTGGGAGATGCATGACAAGCTATTCGACAATCAAAGAGAGCTGACTCAGGCTAACTTCGAGAAATTTGCTAAGGATTTGGGCTTAGATGTCGGTAAATTTAAGACTGATATGAACGATCCAGAAATCGATAAGCAGATCGAAGCCGATAAGAAATTGGCCGAACAACACGGTATTCAGGGCACACCTGGTTTCTTTGTGAACGGAGTGGCAGTTAAGGGAGCGTATCCATTCCCACACTTCAAAGGTATTATCGATCGCTGGCTTGGTAAAACCCCAGCTAGTGGATCCCAGCAGGGCTAATCTCCAAGGTTAGTTCCACAAAAAAGGGCGCCTTGGGCGCCCTTTTTTATTTCTTGAATACGTTACCTTAACCTAATATCGATGACGATCTACATCGATAAATTTATCTGTTACCTCAGCTTCCTCTAGAACGTGATTAATCACTTGAGCATCATCAATTAACCCAGAGGCAAACTCAAAATCAGCTACTCCATCTCCATCTGAGATAAAGTACCTAACTCCGGCTACGATTAAAGATTTAGCTCTATCATTGAAATCATCATAATGTTCGAGAAGGTAGCTACACACCTGCGCTATTTCACGCGCTAGATTTAAATTCACCATCGGATCATCAGACTTTTCTTTCTCAACTCGACCCATGTAATCAAAAAGCTCCATTTGAAGCGCGTTGGCCTCTTCTTTGGAAATTTTTGCCTTTAAACGGTTAAATCCAGCGGGGATATAATCTGGAAATGTCGGGAGTTTGTATTTCTTTCTTCCAAAAAACATATGTTCCGTTTACTCAAACAAGGATAAAAACATTTTAATGATATCATTATTGTGTCAATTCGACATTAATAAAAATTTAGTGAGCTTTTCATGATTGAGCCTGAGATAAGAGAAGTTCTCCCCCCTGCTTCTGAACCAGTTTTGAAGGTAGGCGTTGTTTTAGAAGAAGACTTTCTTAAAAGGGTCTCGCTTATTCTAGATGATACGCAATACCGAGTAGATCTCGCTCCTCAAAGGTCCTTGAAGTCGACAGAGATTCACTTTGAACTAGACCAAGGGCTTATTAAGAGCTCTATAATTTCTGACAGGGTACCTCGATTAAAAATATCCCCGATTGGTAAAGTTAGAACGGAACCTGCCAAAGGTATTTCTATTACCCCAGTGAAGGCTGGCAGAGGATTCCATTGGAGCAAAGAGATCACGGCTTCTTTCTCGGGCAGTATA
>CAZWGK010000088.1:0-10214 GCA_964633685.1 uncultured Bdellovibrionales bacterium
GGCTCATCTCGCCCAACTCATCAAGAAAGAATGTCCCACCATCGGCAACTTCAAAGAGTCCCCTCTTAGCAGCCTGAGCCCCAGTGTAAGCACCCTTAACGTGACCAAAGAGCTCGGATTCCAGAAGATTTTCATTAAAAGTAGAGCAGTTCTGCACCACAAAAGGCTTATCTTTTCTATCAGAGGCCGTGTGCACAGCACGTGCGATAAGCTCTTTTCCTGTACCCGATTCTCCTGTCACCAAGACAGGCAATTTGGACGGCGCCACCTTCTGAATTAGTGACAGCACCTCTTGCATCTTCTGATTGCGAGCAACTGTTCCCGACACTGGTGAACGTTTATCTAGCTCGGCTCGGAGAGAACGGTTGTACTCAGTCTGACCCTCGAGCTCTCGATAAAGTTTGCGAACTCTTAGAAGTGCATTAACTCGCGCAAGAAGCTCAGTTCTGTCGAATGGCTTCTTTATGTAATCATCCGCACCCTGCTCCAATCCATGCACAATATCGTCAAGACTGGCACGAGCTGTCAGAAGCACTAATGGGATGTATTTAAGCGTCGGATCGGCCTTCGCTCGCCTTGATACCTCAAAGCCATCGATCCCAGGCATCATCACATCGATAAGGGCAAGGTCTGGTAGTTCGGATTGAAGCTTTGCAAAAGTCTCGTGGCCGTCTTTAGCCGTAACGACATCGAACCCCGCCTCTTCAAGGACGGTCTGAAGGGCGAAAAGCCCATCTGGATCATCATCAACGGCTAAGATTCTTATCTTATCGCTCACGAGCCCTTCATCATCTCCAAGAATTCAACGTTAGACTTGGCATCCTTCATCTTACTAGTGAGCCACTCCATAGCCTCAATAGTATTGAGCGGATTCAGAACTTTGCGGAGCAACCAGACCTTCTGAAGAGTCTTATCCTCAAGGAGAAGGTCCTCTTTTCTCGTTCCAGACTTATTAATATCGATAGCTGGGAAGACTCTCTTCTCTGAGAGCTTTCTATCAAGCACCAATTCCATATTACCGGTACCCTTGAACTCTTCGAAGATAACCTCATCCATTCTGGATCCGGTCTCAATAAGAGCAGTTCCGATAATTGTTAAGCTGCCGCCTTCTTCAATATTTCGGGCTGCACCGAAGAATCTCTTTGGCTTATGTAGAGCGTTGGAATCAACACCACCTGATAAGATCTTACCAGAAGCGGGAATTACAGTGTTGTAAGCTCTCGCGAGACGAGTAATCGAATCAAGAAGAATTACAACGTCTTTCTTATGCTCAACCAGTCTCTTAGCTTTCTCAATTACCATCTCAGCGACCTGCACGTGACGTTGAGCAGGCTCATCGAAAGTTGAGCTAACTACCTCGCCCTTAACAGAGCGAGCCATATCAGTCACCTCTTCAGGACGCTCGTCAATAAGAAGAACCATCAGAACTACCTCAGGGTGATTGGTGGTGATGGCATTAGCAATCTTCTGCAGAAGAACTGTTTTACCTGTTCGTGGAGGTGCTACAATAAGGGCACGTTGACCCTTCCCAATTGGACAGAAGAGATCGATTACTCTATTAGAAAGCTCGCCCCCTTTTATCTCCATATTTAAGCGGGAGTTTGGATAGAGCGGAGTCAGATCGTCAAAAGGAACTTTTGTCTTTAGAACCCCAGTCTCATCGCCGTTAACGGAATTGACTTTTAATAGAGCAAAGTACCGCTCGCCTTCTTTTGGCGGACGAATTTGACCCTCAATGGTGTCACCAGTTCTAAGACCAAATCTTCTGATTTGAGCCGGGGATACGTAAATATCGTCAGAACCTGGAAGATAGTTGTAGTCAGGAGCTCTAAGGAATCCGAAACCGTCTGGTAGGCATTCAAGAACACCTTCACCGTAAATTGTTCCACTGGCATCTGCTTGAGCAGTTAAAATTGCAAAAAGAAGATCTTGTCTTTTGAGAGCTGCGGAGCCCTCGATGTTGAACTCCTGGGCCAATTTTTGTAACTCGGCTGGCTTCAACTTCTTAAGGTCATTAAGATGCATATAAGTGTCCTATGTTTAGTGATGTCTATCTGACTCGATACCGACTCCAGAATTGAAGTGGTTAGAATTTTTCCTTTGATTGGTTAACTTGCAGAACGCCTGGGTCTCCCTTGAAAAGCTCAGTCCTTTGACAGTCACTTTTTTGCTTAAAAATTAATGGGGGAAATTAGGAATTCGCGAAGCGAATATCCATAATTTACTCTGGAATGGCGACCTCGTCAACTATAATTCAAAACTGAGTTTCTCTCTAAGGAACTATGCTCTTACCACGATCCGCTAGGGTCCTAGCACTTACCTGTCTGAGATAATTTGGTGATAATTCAGCTATTTTTAGAGGCGAATAAACCGCCCCTGCCCCCTTTGAGAGCCCCTCAAGGATAACCCCAGATGCTCCGTGGTGCGGGGAATTAACTTCAACCCCTAACTCAGGCACCTGAGAAAAGCCAATCCACTTTACGGAATTACCAAGCACCGTTATCGAATGTGCCAAAAGATCCCCCTTAGCTACAATTTGGGGACCATCAACACTCTCCCCCTGCGCTGAGAATAATTGACAGAAATAATCGCCCCTCTGAGCATCAGCGATGACACCTTGGCCAAGTCCTGGCTCCCTGAACTCACGGCTCCACCCTGCAAAAGAAGAGACCTGTGTGCACGGTATTTTAAGGGCAGATGCTAATCCTTGTGCGTAACTAAATCCTATACGAAGTCCAGTAAAAGAGCCGGGCCCCTCGCCTAAGAATATACCCTTTATATCACTCCACTTCGCCCCACGTTTGGCTAATACCTCACGGGTTAATTGATAGATGTTCTCGCTACCCTTACTGTCTGGAGAGCCATCGTTTACTCGCGATAGCTCAATAAAGTCTCCCTCTATACCAATAGCAACGAACGCTATCGGCCCACTTGTATCAATTCCAAGATACATAAAATTTAATCTCTAACGGAGAAGATCGTTACTTAAAGCAAACACCATCAAGGCTAACAAGAGGTACATTCCGATCTGAGTGGCAATTTCACGAACACGAATACTTATCGGACCACCTTTAAGCGCCTCAAGGGTGAAAAACACGATATGACCACCATCAAGAACCGGCACTGGCAGCAAATTAAGCACGGCCAAGCTGACATTCAAAAAGATCATAAATGAGAGAACATATTCAAAGCCCTTCTTGGCACTCTTACCGGCCTCTTCGAATATTCGAACTGGTCCTGCCAAATTATCAGATGAGATATGACCAAGAATCAGACCTTTTAATCCTAGTAGAGTTTGAACAGTTAGATTCCAGGTAATTCGAGGGCCAGCTAAGAGCGCCTCTGAAGTAGTGGCTGGACGCTTTTCAAAGGTTGGGGTGATTCCTATTCGGTAAACATCTCCCCGCTCCCGCTCTTCCTCATTAACTAGACCTGACCTATCGGCTTCTGGCACAACAGTAACCGTTTTTCGCTCAACTGTCCCCTCGTTTTCACGCTCAATAACCATTTCAAGATTCTGGCCACCTGATGATCTAATTGTCTTTGCTAGAACTTCCCAAGTTTCCACGGGTGTTCCATTGACTGATAAAACGAGATCGCCAGTCTTAATTCCAGCATCATCAGCCGCATGTCCTGGTACAGTTTCACCTATTATGGGTCTATCAACTGGCAAACCGACTCCGTACATTCCAACCATTAAGGAGCCAAGGATAATAGCGAAAATAAAATTGAATGCTGGCCCTGCGAATACAATCGCAAATTTTGGCCAATACCCTTTCAACATAAACCAACGGCTGCGATCGTCTAACATAGCCTTCTGCTCAACCGAGAACTCCTCAGCTTTTAACTTCTCAGGACTAGTTTTGTCTTCTGACTCTTCAACTTTGAAGTTAGGGTCGGCCGCCCTTGGGTCATCTCCCACCATTCTGACAAACCCGCCTAATGGCAGTAGTCTCAGGGAATAAGTGGTCTCTCCAATCTGCTTCTTCCAAAGCACTGGCCCGAAACCAATTGAGAAAGCCAACACTCCTACATTGTTCCACTTGGCCAACAAGAAATGACCTAATTCATGAACAAATATAAGCACACATAGAATGATGATGGATATGATGATCATAAAGGTATCTTCGCCGACTCTTTAATTTTGGACAATCCTATTAACAAAGGCCCGAGTTTGTTCATCAATTGACTGAAGTTCTTCGAAGGATCGAGGCTCAGGACCACACAGTTTAGATACTGCGTCAGCCACCACCGATTCAATCCGTGTGAATTCGATACGCCGTTTAACAGACAGCTCCACCGCTGCCTCATTAGCTGAGTTTAGAACCAAACTGCAATTACCACCTAGTTTTATTGCCTCTCTAGCCAGGGTTATGGCAGGAAAACGAAGATTATCAAGCTTAATGAAGCTCAAACTGCCCAAGTCCTCTAAATCGAGGCTCCGCACAGCTCCAGCAACCCTGAAATCAGGATATCCCAAAGCATAACTAATTGGTCCCTTCATGTCTGGGTATGACAACTGAGCCATCTGAGAACCATCAACATATTCGACCATGGAGTGAATGATACTTTGCGGATGAATCACCACGTGAATCTTCTCTTGCGGCATCGAATATAACCAGTGAGCCTCAATCACCTCTAGCGCCTTATTGAACATAGTCGCTGAATCAATCGATATTTTTGGGCCCATGTTCCAGCGAGGATGCTTGACCGCCTCCTCTGGAGTTATATCTCTCAAGGACTCTCGAGAGCGATTCAAAAACGGCCCGCCCGAGGCGGTCAAAATCATTCTCTTAATATCCCGGGCATTTTCCCCTTGCAGAGCCTGAAACAGTGCTGAATGCTCGCTATCAACTGGAATTAAAGCTCCGCCGCTCTTTTTTATAGCTTGGCTTACTAAAGTGCCGCCTGCCACTAGGCTTTCTTTATTTGCAAGGGCTACACATTTGCCGGCCTCCAGCGCTGCCAATACAGGCTTTAATCCCACTACTCCGACCATCGAAGCCAAAACAATATCCACTTCAGGCAGACGACACAGAGATGAAATCTGGTCTACTCCAACGGCCAGTTCAAAACCATCTAGTCTTAAATCTCCTGCCTTGGAGGAATCTCCTATGCCTAAATAACGAGGTCGAAACTCTTGGGCTAATTTAATCAGCTCTCCCACTCGGCTTCCTGCCACCAATCCGACTACCTCAAAACTATCTGGATTTGCCCTAATAATATCTAACGTCGAAGTACCGATGGACCCAGTTGCCCCGAGAACTAAGATTCGGCGCTTCTTCTTGTTTAGAAGAGGGCCCATCTCTTTATGAGACAAAGGTACTAACATAAATAACGATTAAAATATTAAGAGCCAAAAATAGAGAGCTGGCGCGCCCAAGAGTAATCCATCTACACGATCCAAGAGGCCACCATGACCAGGCAGAATACGGCCCGAGTCTTTTACGCCGTGTAGTCTTTTGGTGTAGGACTTAGCAAGATCCCCTAACTGAGCAGTAATTGTCACCAAAAGAGCCAAAAATATCGAGTCAAGTGGTGTGTAAGGTACATCGCCACTCAAAAGATAAGTAAAAAGTACCCCTACTGCGATACCACCAAAGATACCGCCCACAGAACCACTGATAGTCTTGTTTGGAGATACTTCCGGAGCAAGTTTAGGTCCACCAATTTTGTTACCAACAAAATACGCGGCTGTATCATTTGAGAAAACAACTAACATGAGCCAGAGAATCTTCCACTGAAATTGTGGGACAAGGACCAACGACATCAAGATTGCACCACAAAAACCGATCTGAAACACACCTACTAGTAACTCTTTAAAGACCCCCTCGATAACAGAGCGATCTCCACGCCCGAGAATTAAAGAGTAAGCAAATCCGATCACAGTGGCTAAATATAGCCCAGCACCCGATGCCAACAATGCGGTATGTTCGTGGCGAATAAAAAAGTCATCTCGCTCAGGAGAGACAGTCGTTAATAGAAGACCGATAAATACAAAGACAGGAGGAATCATGGTGACGAAGAGATAGAGAGGTGTCTTATTTTTTATCCCCCGCTCTACCGAACAAAAAGAAGCAAACTCATAAGCACAGATGCCTACAACTCCAAATATAACTGGCAAAAATATCCAGCGAGCGTAATCAGTAATTATCGCTATAACATATAGTGCGGCCACTGCTGCGATCAAAATCGAAGCGGTTCTTACTCGGGGTTTTAGTTCTGAGAACATCATAGGGCAGGAGCTCCATCAATCTGTTCATCAGTCAACCCAAACCGCCTGGTACGACCTGCGAACTCTTCTAAACACTTATTAAATTCATCTAGCGAAAAATCTGGCCACAATACCGGAGTAAACACTATCTCTGCGTAAGCTGACTGCCATAAGAGGAAGTTCGAGATTCGATGCTCATCGCTTGTCCGGATTAGTAGATCTACATCTGGCACGTCTGGAGCATAAAGTGCTGCAGCAATAGAATTCTCATTAATTGACTCAGGGTCAGTTCGACCCGACTTCACATCAAGAGCTATTTTTTTTGCGGCCTGCACCAGCTCTTCACGTCCACCGTAAGATAGCGCCAGGATTAGATCCATGGTTTTGCAATCGGCAGTCTTGGCTTCGGCAGCGGCGAGTGCTTTCTGAACAGCACCGGGCAACTTAGACCTATCCCCTATGGCTCTCAGTCGAACCCCATTTTCACGCAAATTCTCGACCTCTGCATCGAGATAAAAGCTGAAGAGCTTCATCAGAGCAGTAACCTCCAGCTCTGGTCGCTTCCAGTTTTCAGTTGAGAAACAAAAAATAGTTAGATACCTAATACCGTGCTTGGCGCACTCCTCAACAAGAGGCTTAACTCGTTTTACTCCAGCCTTGTGACCCTCGACCCGTGCTAATCCACGAGTCTGGGCCCACCTTCCGTTGCCATCCATAATAACGGCGACGTGCGTAGGAACTTTATTTGCTACTTCTAATTTAGTTCCCATAGAGGCGCAGATGGCAGGATCAAACCTCCATCATCTCCTTCTCTTTTCCGGCCATCAGAGTATCAATCTCTTTGGTGAAACTATCAGTGATCTTCTGAAGCTCATCTTGGGCCCGTTTAGACTCATCTTCGCTCATGGTCTTATTCTTAACGGCAGCCTTTACTGCATCGATAGCTTCACGTCTGTGATTACGCACGAAAACGCGGTGCTCTTCGGCCACATCTTTCAACTTTTTGATTAGATCTTTTCTACGCTCTTCTGTTAAGGCTGGCAGAATTACACGAATTGTCTGCCCCTCATTTGAAGGATTCAACCCTAAATCAGAGGCTCTAATAGCCTTCAGAATTGGCTCGATAGCTCCTTTATCATAAACCTGAATCGCTATCATGCGCGGCTCAGGAGTAGAGATGTTACCCATCTGATTTAAAGGAGTCATAGTGCCGTAATAATCGGCCCTTACTCCCTCCAAAAGACTAGCACTGGCTCTTCCAGTTCTCATCTTACCGAGCTCTTTCTTGAAAGCCTCGACTGTTTTTTTACCTTTATCTTTTAGTTGAGCTGCGTCTGTCATAACTTACTCCGAGAATAAAATTGAAATTTTTACTTAAACTCACCTGATGCATTGACCAGAGTCCCGATTGGCTCTCCCATAACTAACTTCTTGAGACCGCCATCAACGCCAACATCAAAAACTACGATCGGCAACTCATTATCCATGCATAGGGAAATCGCTGCGGCGTCCATCACCTTTAACCGATTCTGTAATACAGTCATGAAACTCAAAACTTCGTATTTCTTTGCACTTGGATTCTTCTTAGGATCAGAATCATATACGCCGTCTACTTTTGTGCCTTTTATAAGCACATCGGCTCCAATCTCCATGGCTCTCAAACTAGCGGCGGTATCTGTGGTGAAATATGGATTGCCTGTTCCGCAAGCGAATACCACAACCCGACCCTTTTCAAGGTGTCTGACTGCGCGACGACGGATATAAGGTTCGGCTATTTGACGCATCTCAATTGCGGAAAGCACCCGAGTTGCCATACCTCGGCTCTCTAGAGCAGCTTGAAGAGCCAGCGCGTTTATTGCTGTGGCCAGCATACCCATATAATCGCCGGCAACTCTATCAAGACCTTGAGAGTCGGCCTGGACTCCGCGGAAGATGTTTCCCCCACCGATTACCAAGCCGACCTCTACACCTAGTTGACGGATTGATTTTACCTCATCAGCCAGACGGCTAATGATAGCTGAGTCAAATCCAAACCCCGCATCTCCGGCTAACATTTCACCACTCAACTTGAGTAGAACCCGGTGATAACGTGGCTTTTGACTCATACAATCAATCCATCAAATAAAGTTCCTAGTTTCCTGTAACCATCGAGGCTACTTCATCTGCAAAGTTAGTTTCAGCTTTGACTACGCCTTCACCAACTTCGTATCTCTGAAATCTTCTAACAGAGACCTTCTCTCCGGTCTTGATAGCGACCTCTTCGATCAGCATCTTAACACTCTTCTTTCCAGACTCATCTTTTACGAATGGCTGGCATAGGAGGCAATTATCTTCATAGAACTTCTTGATTCTGCCAGGGATGATCTTGTCGGCCATCGCCTTCTGCTTTGGATCCAATTGCTCAAGGAGAATTTCTTTCTCCTTCTCAATAACCTCAGCAGGAACAGCTTCCTCTGTAAGGTATTTTGGATTCATCGCTGCAACATGCATAGCAATGTCCCGGGCCAAGCCACGGAACTCATCACCACGGGCTACGAAATCAGTCTCGCAGTTAAGCTCAACAATAGACACCACTTGATCACCGTGGTGGCTATAAACCCCGATTGTTCCCTCAGCAGCAACTTTACCGGCTCGTTTTCCGAGATCCTTCAATCCCTTTTTACGAAGCGCCTCGATTGCGGCCTCCATGTTACCATTAGCCTCTGCTAATGCCTTTTTGCAGTCCATCATACCCGCACCTGTCGCGGCTCTGAGGTCCTGCACCATCTTTGCTGATATTTCTGCCATTTGAATTAACTCCAAATTAAAACATTTAAGGTTTAAGCGGTTGCTTCTGCGGCTGGAGCAGGCGCTGCCTGTTCCTCAGACCTACGAGTATTTCTGTAGGTGGCGCGATAAATGTTCGCTCCCTCTAGCGCTGCATCAGCTACGGCTGCGGAGAACAATCTTAGAGTTCTAACGCCGTCGTCGTTGGAGGCGATAGGATAATCAACTGTTCTTGGATTGGTGTTAGTGTCACAAAGAGCTATCACTGGAATGTGAAGTCTCTTTGCTTCCTCAATAGCTAGATCTTCTTTGTTTACGTCGATTACGAAGATAACACTTGGTACGCTCTTCATATTCTTGATACCGCCCAAGCTAGCCTCTAGCTTACCGATCTCTCTTGAGATACGAGCTTGCTCTTTCTTCAAGAGCTTTACGCCAGAGTTAGGATCTTGAGCTTTGCTCAAAAGATCACGGTATTTGTTCATTCTTTCGATAGAACGTTTGATAGTTTGGAAGTTTGTCATCGTACCACCCAACCAACGAGTAGATACGAAAAAGCCTCCGCAACGCTCAGCTTCTTGCTTGATAATGTCCTTTGCCTGTCGCTTGGTTCCAACGAAGAGAACAGCGCCTCCTCGAGCACAAGTGTCAACGATAACCTTGCGAGCCTTCTTCCACATGTCGAGAGTTTGGTCGAGGTTGATGATATGAAGACCGCTTCTCTCACCGTAGATGAAAGGGGCCATCTTTGGGTTCCACTTGTCGGTTTGATGACCGAAGTGAGCACCAGCCTTCATTAAAGATTGAATTGATATTGAAACTGGATACTCGAACCCAGGTCCAATCCCGCTTCCCAATTGGGAATTTTCAGTAGTCATATATTGTCTCCGTCCTAGTTAAGCCTCCCTGAACTCTATTCTCTTGGGCGAATCCCTCGAGAAGTAAGCGACAAATCGACCGTAAGTTACCCAGTCGATTGCACTAAGACGTCAGTCCAGGTGTGTTTTATTTGGCCCGCTTTGTATCACTACCGCCCCAAAAACGCAAACCCCCGTTAAATAAATTAGGAGTAATTTCAATAATATCGCAGTCTCTGAGAAGTTTTGGGCTGGGAGGGGGGTATTTTGAGGCGGACGGGGCCTAGGACTGCATAACTATTGGATAGGAACAGCTTTTTTGCTCATTATCATCCATGCTTCGGGTAAATTATTTCATCTGCCATGCGGTGAGGATG
>CAZWGK010000089.1:0-1082 GCA_964633685.1 uncultured Bdellovibrionales bacterium
TCTTGTAGACCGAGTCTCTCGGAGGCGGATCTTTTTAAGGTGTCAGGTCGCAACAAGAAAGATTTATGCAACTCCAACTCTCTTCGTTGCATGTCTAGGTCGACTGCATATTTTCTGGCAGATGCGAGCTCGTATCCAACTTTGGTGGCACGCGACTCAATCCAAACTTTCATCACTACCGCTGCGAACAAAAGAAAACAGAGAGAGGCTTGAACCTTTAATTGGCTCCCTACCAACCGCTCAATCGGTAATGCTTGAATTTCAATCGCCCTACTCATAGACATTCTCCTTTTTTAATCCATTCCCACGAATTCAAAAACCCGTAATCTTGCACTTCTTGAGGCTGGGTTTCTCTTTACCTCTTCCTCGCTGGGCACCACCGGTTTTTTGGTCAATAGCTTCCCTAACCGGGCATCCTCTTCTTTGCCGAACCAGGCTGGGGCAGCATCTGCTCCTGCCCACTTTCTAAACTGCCCAGTCACTAACTGGTCCTCTAGAGAATGGAACGTTATGACTGCAAAACGAGTGCCATTTTTAGCCAGTTTTGGGGCTCCTTTAAGCAGGTTCTCTATTTCTAAAAACTCCTCGTTTACCGCTATTCTAAGGCACTGAAACGCCACAGCTCGATTGTCACTTCCGCAGAATCGGTCGACTATACCGGCGAAATCCTTGGCACAGGTGATTGGGCGGGCGGCAATAATTTCCTTAGCTAACTTTCTGGCCCAACGGTCTAAGCCGCCCCTATAAAAAACTTCCCTCAGAGTCGGATCCGAAGCCGAATTTAGGAGGTCTTGGGCTGTGATGCCCTCATGAGGATTCATCCGCATATCGAGCTCTTCTTTATCTTTGAAGGAAAACCCGGTTCCCCCCATAAGCTGGTCAGTAGACATGCCTAAATCGGCTAAAATACCGTCGAATTTTTCATCTTTGAAGCCTTGGGCCAGCTCTCCAAATCTACCGGAAAGGAGACGAATACGCCCTTCTGGCTCCCCCTTAAATCTCTGCTCGGCTCTGGCTATGGCTCTAGGATCTCTATCTACGGCGATGACACGGTTGGCCGGATTTGCAGCGAGAATAGCCGC